>DCTZ01000026.1 GCA_002329485.1 Caryophanales bacterium UBA1427
ACCCTAAAATTTCTTAACGAACCGAGATTATTATAGGAAGTATAATGTATTAACCGATACCGTAATAAGCGCTGCCCGATTGTTCCGGGATGAAAGAACCGAATCCTCCGGTGGAGTTGCGTTTTAAGCCAAGGGTGACAAGAAAACGATAGCCGATACCGTTGAATCTGGAAGGCTTCTTGACCGTAATTCTTTCCGGCTGTTGACTCGTTTTTTTGCATTGAAGAATTAGCAAACCGTCTTTTTGGTATTGGTAGAGGATATGGGCCAAATCCTTCTGGATATGTTCGCTTCGGACAACGATTTTGGTGATGCCGTTTTGTTTCAGGAAGTTGCTGGAAGGCATGTCTTGAGGGAAAACGACCCAGCGGTTGTCGAAAATGCCGCGTTTTTTGGTTTTGGCTTTTAGTCTTCTGGAATCAAGCAGGAAAACCGGCGGCGCATCGCGGCTGATTTCCAAGTCTTTCAAAACCTTCGCCCCCGCAAACAACCAATTCTGCAAATCTTCCACGTCGATTAAATTGTCGTAATCTTCGCCCCGTACCCCGTTATATAACGGAACCGGTCGATAACCGAGTTTGGCATAGGCAAGACCTTCTTTTACGGAATCGCCACTCTCGGTATCAACGATAATCATCGTGTTTCTTTCGGCTTGATCGGTCCATCCGATGACAAAATCATCGAATTGCACAAAGGATTTTTTCGGCCAGGTGGAAAACAAAACCGGTTTGGCCCATTGGGTCCATCTTGCGCCGTAGGGTGCCCAGGTTTCAAATGCTTCGATTCGTTTGTCCATATTAATCACTCCTTCAGAATTAAAATCGGAATATCTTTGGCATTGGCATCAATTCGCGGATAAGGACAGATGCGTCCGTAAAAACCGGCGCGTTTGCCGTTAACGGTAAAGACTCCGACGCATAGATGCATTTCGGTGTTTTCTTGGGTGGGTAGTGGAAGGCTATCAAACATTTCCTGAGCCACCCAATACTTGGGATTTCTTTTTACGGCTTTGAGGATTTTTTTGTATTCTTTTTCGGTAATGGCTTTTTTGATGGAGATGGCTTCGCCGACTCGGCCAAGCGCCGGTTTATAGATCCAATTGCCCTTGATTCCCTTAGCCATCCTTGGGTCAACGGTTTTCGGAAGCAGTTTTTTCCAGGTGTCGGTTGGGACATTTAGTTTATCCCAGATCAAAGGAAGCCTTTTGGATTGGGTTGTGATAGTTATCGGATGATTGCAACTGGCAACCCCAGAGGTAAAATAATTTTGCCAGTAAGCTTTATGAGGTAAAGTAATCAGCCATTCCAACGGAAAAAACCTTAAGATGGCTGCGAGATTGATTCCGGGAGTAAGCAGGCTTGAAACTCCGGAGCCCGTCCAGGTTAGGTGGTCGGGTGCAAGGTAATGCGCGAAACGGTTGTTTTTCTTAAGCAAATCGCCGAAAAATTGCATTACCTGACGATCGTCTGAATAGGAAGTGGCATAAACCAAGCCGATATGACCGTTTTCGGGGACTTTTTGTATAAAAGCTTTTAACAGTTCGTTTCCCAAATTGTGATGGGGTTGGACATTGGGTAGGTACTTGCAGGCGATTTCCGGCAGGATGCTCCCTTCTGCATACCCTCCCGGCACATCGCTGTTGACTTCCGATACCATCCACCCCGTGGTTGTGGGATGGAAGTCAAAACGCATTAAGCGGATATTATCTTCCCGGGAATAGTTTTTGATTTTCAAAAGCGCTTTTTGGATTTTTCGGGGAAGTCCCAGCTTTTTGATTAAATCCGGTTTGGTTAGTACGGTTTCTTCAAGGTTCATGGTTTCCTCGGATAATTTTTCGGCCTGTTCATCCAGATAATCCGCGGTTTTTTGATCCATTACCAAAACATAATCGGAAACCGTATTATGGTCGCCTACTTGGGGGTCCCATTTATAACCGTTGAAGATGACATCGCTTCGATACATGGGGTAGATTTCATCGGGTATTTTGACTAATTTAATCATTTAATAAAACCTTCTTGGATGAGAGAATATAAGGGATTCTCGGGAAAAGGCGGGAGAATGAACAAAACGGCGATTGCTATCAAGAGATAGATTACTCCAATGAGGATACTGCTGCCGACGGTTGTGGTTTTGTTCTTTTGGAAATTTTGTTCCGCTATTACGGCTATTACCAATAGTGGCAGAATCGGCCAAGCCACCCAAAAATCGATGACGGTTTGGGAAAAAGAAACCCAGTCTCCACCGGATGCTCTTCCCAAAATCACTCCGCAGGAAAGAAAAAAACATCCCGCTCTGATTCCGGCACTTAAATCCCGGTCGACGGTGATTTTATCGATTATCCCGGTAAGTTTGTGAAATAGGATGTTTATTATGTGGAAGATAATCATTCCTATTCCGCCGGCAACCACAACGCACCACCATCCCGGTCCGTCGCCGATATTTGCCCCGGCATAAACCAAACCGGCAGCCAAATAGGCCCCAAAAAGGGCAGGAAGTGCCGCTTTGTTGTTAAGCTGGAAAATATCGTCTTTCCAGGATAAACCCAAGAAAAATGAAACCATAATCAAAGAAAGGTAAATCCAGGCGAATCCCAGGATAATATAAAATATTTGATAAGCCGGATCTATCACCACATCGAAAGATGCCAGCTGCGTGACCGTAATGATAAAAACAATTAAAGCCGAAAGCGGCATCAGAAAAAACGCTCGACGCGCAAATTTAACTCGGGATTGCGGCCAAACGGAAAACAACGGGAAAAACCATTGAACCAAAAAGAAGCCGCAAAGCACCAGGGATATTATAAGGATTAATATTTCGGAACCTGACATATTGACCTCCCTTTTCGCTATCACTAATTATACCACAATCTTACTAAAAAGGGGGTCTATTGTTAACGGAATAGGAAGAAATTTTATCTGGAAGTAATAAAAGAAGTGTCGGAAAAAAAGTGAAAACAAACTTCGCAGGTATAGAAAATATAGTTGGAATAAATGCCTCAAAAAATGAAAGTATAGTTACAAAATTTGTTAAAAAATGCCTTTTTTTTGATATAATGTTGTTAAATAGAAACTACCAAAGGAGATAAAAGTATGAGCAAATATGATCCTTTATGGAAGTATATCCAGGAAAAGAACGAAGACAAATTGCTTTTAAGTTTTGCGGAAGTAAAAGAAGTATTGGGGTTTCCGATTGACCATTCTTTCTTAAACTACAAGAAAGAATTGCTTGCCTACGGTTATCAGGTGGGTAAAATTTCATTGAAAGAACAAACGGTTAAAATCGAAAGGGTCAAAAAGTAATGGATATCCTCGAAGGCTTGAAAAATAAAGACGATAAAAAAGCTTATGAACTGTTTCGGGAAATGGTGGTTAAAAACGCCGAATCTCCCCTTTATTATCCCCTGTTCGATGATTTTGTCCGTTTAATCAATCATAACAGTTCTTATGTCCGAACCAGAGGTTTTTGTTTGGCCTGTGCGCTCAGCAGATGGGATATAGAGAACAAAATCAAAACCAATTGGGATAAACTCAAAGTAATGTTGCATGACGAAAAGCCGATTGCGGTTAGGGTTTGCCTTGGTGCTCTTCACGAAGTGGTTTTGTTCAAACCGGAAATGACTGATTTGATAAAAGAAGAACTGGCAAAAATCGATTTATCCAAATACAAAGACACGATGTCGCCTTTGATCAAAAAGGATCTGGATGCTCTTTTGAAAGTAATGGATTGATCCGGAAAGGAATTAACGATGATTTTAAACAAAGAAAAATGGTTAACGGAAGATAAGGAAGCTTTTTTGGTTTTTTTAAAGACCAAAGGCAATCCTCAAAAGGTCGCTTGGTCCAAAAATATCCTGCAAACCCCTTCGCCGGTATTGGCCATTCCCACCAAAGAAATGGTCGGCATTTGCAAAGAAATCATGAAAGGTAATTATAAATCGTTTTTGGATCTGCGGATATTCGATTATTACGAAACCATTGCCCTGTACGGCATGATTTTATCGCGGATGAAATCTTTGGAAGAATACCAAAATTATTTGGATGTGTATCTTGACCAAATGAACTGCTGGGCTCATGTGGATTTGTTGGGTTTTCCGAAGCGGATGGAAAAAAGCAATTTTTATCTTGCTTTGTCGGATCAGTTTTACAATGACCCAAGAGTCATGGTCAGACGCTTGAGTCTAGCGATTTTGTTTTCTTATGTAAAAGAAAAAGCTTTCCTGCCGAAGATATTTGACCGGATTTTATCTTTTGCCAACGAAGATGAATATTATGTCATTATGATGGCGGGTTGGTTGTTAAGCGAATGTATAATCCTATATAAAGATGAGACGCTGGCTTTTATGGAAAGCAACCAAATCAACAAAAAAATCCAAAACAAAGCGATTCAAAAATGCCGGGAAAGCAATCGGTTGACCAAGGAAGAAAAAGATTTCCTTCTAAAGTATAAAGTAAAATAGTTTTTGATAAATCAGGTGATCAAAATGAAAGTATTATCCATCATCGATTCCTTTAAAGGGACTCTAACCTCCGTTGAACTCGGGAAAATTGCGACCGATATTTTTGCCCAAAAGGGGCTTGATGCCACATGGCTACCGATTTCCGACGGCGGGGACGGCTTTTTGGATGCAATCGAAAAAGTTGTCAGTACCGAAAGAATTGCATTAAAGGTTTCGGATCCATTGGGAAGAGAAATCGATACATATTATCTTTTGGATGAAGAAAAAAAGACCGCTTATATCGAAATGGCGAAATGCAGCGGCATTAACCTGTTGACAAAAGAAGAACTGAATCCCTTTTTGACTTCCACCTATGGTTTCGGTCAGGCAATTCTTCATGCCATTGATAGCGGCATAAAATCCATTACCGTGGGAATCGGCGGAAGCGCCACCAATGACGGCGGGTCCGGCTTGCTGGAAGCTTTGGGTTGCAGATTTTTTGACCGAAATAAAAAGGAGTTATTCAACATGTGTGGGGGAAAACTTGATTTGGTTCAAACAATCGACGCAACCGTTTTGTTTGAAACAATCAAAGAGGTTCGGTTTACCGTATTAAGCGATGTCACCAATCCGCTTTTAAAAGAAAAAGGCGCTTCTTTTGTTTATGCCAAACAAAAAGGCGCCAAAGAAGAAGAACTACCGATTCTTGATGCGAAGATGGCAAATTATGCCCGTGTTTTGGAATCCTATTTAAAGAAGGATTTTTCCGGTCTTCCCGGTGCCGGAGCGGCGGGAGGAGTTGGTTTTGCTTTCCACAGTTTGCTTAATGCCAAATTTTTTTCCGGTATCGATTATATCCTGGAATTAGTCGATTTCGCAAACCTAATCAGGGATGTCGATTTTATTGTCACCGGAGAAGGCAAAATCGATCATCAAAGTTTTGACGGTAAAGTAATAATGGGAATTACCAAAAGATCAAGCAATAAAAAGATAATCCTGGTTTGTGCCATCAATGAGATTGATTTGGCTGATTTGAATAATCCCAATATTGTAAAAGTATATTCCGTTGTGGGAAATATTGCTTCCAAAGAAGAATCAATGCAACATCCAAGGGATTGTTTTGCAAAGCTTTGTGAAGAAATAAACTTTGATTAATTATCTGAAGGAAGATTTTAATTTTATAGATATCTAAAGTGTGTAATGTTTCAATGGTTTAGTGTTTCTACAAAATTTCGATAAAGATATACTCGTTTAGATAAAAAGGCGAAATCAATCTTCGCCTTTCGTTTCATTTGATTTGTTTTGAATATCGGATGTTTTTTGGTCATTAAGTAATTTATTCACATCAATAATTGGGATTTGAATCGGACTTAATCCTGGTTGTGAGGTTATGATGGAAATTTGGCTTCTGATATAGGGAAACATTATGGCAACAGTATTAATTTTTAATAGCTGTTGTTTTTCTTTTTCGGTTAAGGATTGACTATCATTCAATTCGAAAAGGCCGTTGCATACGACAAAAAGGTCTAATTGATTTATTTCGTCTTGGATAGTAGTAGTGATGATAACTGTAATCAAATGTTTGTTTTTATTGTCTCTTTTATAATCAATTTTGAAATTAATATTTAAGGGAAATTGGCCAACTTTTTCTTTTTTATACTTAAAATGAATTTCTGAAAAGTAGATGTCTTTCATTTTAAGATTACTTGTTATTTCTTTCATGATGCCCCCTGCTGACAAAATAGCGGTTCATTTTTTTCGTTCCAAGAAGTGGTACAAGTTATCCGATTGATTGGGGTTATGCTATTATTCGATTCATAAGATATGACCCAAACTTCTTTTATTTGATTCTTTTTTTCCATTTCCAATCTTTCGTTAACTTCATCATAAATTGATTGTAGATTAATCCAAAACCTAGCTTCAATGTCAAATACTTTTTCAAGTTTAAATGCATTTGGGATGGAAATTGAACGTTTTCCGTTAATAATTTCATTAATGATAGTCTTATGAATACCGGTTTTTTCTGATAATTCCTTTTGAGTCATATTGGCATCCTCTAGATATTCTTTAAGAATTTCCCCAGGATGAACCGCATAATTAACTTTTTCCCAGCCTTTATTGTTACTCATATTAATCTCCTCTTTTTAAAACATATTATGTGAGTGCGCAGTTTTAGTATTCATGGTTTGTTACATCAATAATCATTATTTCGTCATGTTAATGTAATCATCTTCAATAGTGGTATTCAAGTATGTGAAAATTATGCGATATCCGCTATGTTCGTTTGTCCTTAATGATAATTGGTTTTTACGTTTTCCTTCAAGTTTTTCTAGATAATGTTTCCTTTTTTGGCGGCTTCATAAAAAAAACGAGGTTTTCAGCAGAAAATAATTTTACCATTAATTTTTGTAGATGCCTCGCCTCTTGTTCAGCCATTACTTTCTTCTGGTAATTTTGATCGGTGCATATTCTTTCTATTTTCGAGTTAATGTATTCAACCTCATTGCCACATCCTCTATGATTCATAATAAAGTGAATTTACTTTATTATGAATCGAAAACGTTTATCTGTCAAGTAAAATGAGAACAAACCGAATAAGCCATTTGCCATTTGTTTTTTTTCTAATTAATGTTAGTCCAAAAACCCTTGGGTTAATATTACCAGAAAAAACCCTACACTTTTCGAGTAAGTGCCTAGGGAATAAAATGGATTCTGCGAAATCTTTGGATATGAAAGGAGTGCCCCTACGGTAAAAAAGTTTTTAGCTACAAAAAAACACCTCGTAAGTATTTAAGTAGAAGCAGATTTCGCAGAAGATGCATGAGAAATTGGAGGTTGTCAGGGTCAGCGAAACCGATCGGGTATTTTTTCATGAATTGAACTTAAATTAAAAGTTAAATCGACAAAAAAAAACGAGCAAGTCCTCGAAAACATTTGCTCGTTTTTATTTGATTTAATGCATGAATATATTATGCCAACATTGATTTTACAAACCAAATGTGTTTATTGTATTCGGTGATGTGATCTTCAAATTCGTTTACGGTTACAAAGTCGTCTTCCTTATCCGCAAGTTCTCTGATTTCCAAAGCCATGGTTTTCATGGTGTTCAGATAATCAAGAACTGTCTGAAGGACTTCTTTGGTAGTGAAAACATCTTTGTCCAATTCTTTGATTGAAGCGGTTTTGAGGTAATCGCTTAATTTAACCAAAGGTTTATATCCCTGCATTTTTAAGATTTCGGCGACCGAATCATATTTTTCAAAGAATTCGCTGTACAATTTTTCCGTAAACTCATGAAGCTGTACAAATTGCAAACCTTCGACGTTCCAATGAAGGTTATGAAGATTGGCGTTTAAAACCGCCAGATTCGATAAGTATTCATTCATTTTTTTGATTTTTTCCATTTAACTCCTCCTTTTTTAAAATCTTACAATACTATTATACCGAAATAAACCGGTAAAGCAAATGATTTGCTTTATCCTACAATAGTCCGGTCTCTTAAGGAATTAAAATAAAATATTGGTTAATTTTTTAAAGCGGAGACTTTGGGGGTTGTTCGTGTACACAATCATGTGTACACGAACACGTCTTTATAGACTAAAAAAGGCAATGTTACATCAAAATATAACGTAAGTCAGACTCTTGATGAATTAATGGCCCTTAAGGGGGAAGAAGTACAAAAAAACGTGGAAAATATCCGTATTTTCCGGTTTATCAATTTAAAGAAAAAAAGATTCATTAGATGGCAAAAAGACCTATTTGGTGGTTATGGATTACGGTGAAAAAAAGGATGAGCTTATAATTCCGAAAATATTAATGTCAAGCAAAATGATTGGGCAAAGCCAACTGCTTACTTTATTGCTATTAATGAACGAAGATAATTTACTCGTGGTTGATGAGCTGGATAGAAGTTTACATCCATTGGTTGTTAAAGAATTTATTAAAGAAACAATGAACAGGAAGGTCCAAGTTATATTCTCCTCTCATAACACTCATTTTTTGCAATATCTTCGTCCTGATCAAATCTTTTTTGCAAAATGGAAAAACAATACTTCAAAGTTTAATAGGCTATCCGACATCAATGAAAACATTAGGGAGGTAAATAACATTGAGAAAATGTATTTATCAGGATTATTTAACGATAAGGAATAATGAATCTACATTATCTTTTAATTGTTGAAGGGGAAGTAGGAGAATATAACATTTTACATGATAACTTAGTAAAACATGGTTACTATGTAAATAAGTTTGAAAGAAAATTTTGGCTTAACGATGATTTGCCAGATTTTAATATTACCGAGTATCAAAAGGATAAGAGAATAGTTACCATTGTCCAAGGACCTCAAACAAGAATTTGTAATTTAATTAGTGATTATGATAAGAATTGTAATGTTCCTTTGGAATTTATTTCTGCAAAAGCTCTTGATTTACCTATTTTTGCCGGGATTTATTTCATTTATGATGTCGATTTTAATGACAATGCCAGTTTTCAGAATTTTTATTCAATCTTTAACAATCCCCAAGATGGTTTGTTATTAGTCAGCAATCCTTGCATAGAAGTATTGGCCGATAAAGTTAAAACCCCTAATGCTTATACGAAAATCACCCAATACAAAGAAGTCGTTTGGAAGCAATTAAGGAAAGGGCGGGGAAATTTAGTAAAATATATTTCCGAACATTTTAACGAGTTGATAATTGAAACGATCAAACAAAACAGCCTGGAATTTAACGAAAACAATGTTTCAGAACATCCGGATTTATTGCTTAAAAAAAATATTGAAACGAATAAAACTATCCTAAATGACGAGGGCCAACTGCAACTCTTAATAAGATACTTTTCTACAGTTATTTACGTTTTTATTGCGGATATCGAAAATATTACCAAAGATTTCGACAATACCCAAAAATTAATAGCTTTTTTTGAAAAACACAAATAATAGGCAATAACGCAAAATGATTTTTCCGGTCATTTTGCGTTTTATTTTCCTGTTTTTTGGCATTATCCCTTATTAGGGTTTCAAAAAAACGAAAAGGTTTTAAGTATTATTATTCCAAAACGACTATTTTCGTAGATTTTATTTAAACCATTTTTTCCTAGAGTTAGTAAATCAATTTCCGATAAAAACCCTTGCTTGGCAACTTTTCTTTATGGTATAATTTGGGTGAACGATAAATAGAATAAGGCAAGGTGTAATAGACCCACGATTAAAAAATGCGGGGTAATTTTTATAAAACATTCGAAAAAGGTTTTTTGAAAAAAGAGGGAAAGATTGTTTTCTTAAATGGGATCCAAAAAGAAAGCAAAGGAAGTCCAACTTTTTAACCCATTTTTTAGCAGGCTCAAATAAGAAAGAGTTACCTGCTTTTGGCGACAAAGTTTTTGACAGATGAATTTTTCCTCATTTTCAAAAAACCTTTTGTTTTAAAACCCTAAAGGAGGTGAAGCACAAAAAAAAGCATTGACAACCAAGGAAACGACAAGGAAGAAAGTAATTTGATTTAAATTGGAATCAAAGAAGGGAGGACAATATGAGAAAAAAATTTATTTTTGCACTTATTATCGGCTTATGTTTTTTTGTTTTGACTTCATGTTGGGGCAAAGTTGAAGTCAAGTTTGATTCCCGCGGCGGAACAAGCGTACCGACTATTACCGACAAAGACGATTTCGACGCGAACAATCTTCCGGTTCCCGCAAAAGAAGGTCATACCTTTTTGGGTTGGTACCTGGATTCGGACTACAAAACGCCTATTGTCGGCAATGTTCCGAAAAAACTCCGCTTTACCCTTTATGCCAAATGGGAAGTGAATTCCTATACGATTCGTTTCCATACGAACGGCGGAAACGAAATTCCGAATCAAGCCTACCTTTTCGGAGCGGCCATATCGGCACCGCCGGCTCCGACCAAAGAAGGAAATACTTTCCAGGGCTGGTATGAAGACGAAAATCTATCGAAGAGCTTTACCTTTACCACTATGCCGGCCAAAGACCTTGATCTTTATGCCAAATGGGGTAAGGAGTCCTATACCATTACTTTTGACAGTAAAGGGGGTAGCGAGGTCAGTCCAATCACCGCCGAATACGGTGCTCCGATTGCCGCTCCGGCAAATCCGGTCAAAACGGGGTATGAATTTGCGGGGTGGTACTTGGACGAAGCATACACCACGCACTTTACTTTTGCAACAATGCCGTTAAACGGCGCTACCCTTTATGCGAAATGGGATAAGGCGTCGTTTAAACTGATTTACCATTCGAACGGCGGAACCGAAATTCCGGAATCCGTTCATCTGTTCGGCGATGCCATCAGCGAACCTAGTGCACCTAGTAAAGAAGGGTATGAATTTGCGGGTTGGTACACCGATGCTTCACTTACAACCGCCTTCGTCTTTAGTACAATGCCTGCGCACGATGTCAATTTGTACGCGAAATGGACGCCAAAAACTTATACCATTACGTTTGACAGTCAAGGTGGTAGTTTAGTCGAACCGATCAGCGCCGGATACGGCACAGCCATTCAGCTGCCGACGCCGGAAAAAGCCGGGCATGTATTTGTCGGTTGGTTCTTGGACGAAAATTATACCCAAAGCTTTACTTCCGCAACCATGCCGCTAGGGGGTGCGCACCTTTATGCCAAATGGGTCCTGGAACCGAATTCAATCACCTTTGTTACCGGTTTTGAGGATTTAACCGTTTCGCCGCTTGAAGCATATCCGGGCGAACCGATTACGCTACCGACTCCGCAGTATATGGGATATGAGTTTGCGGGCTGGTTCTTGGAAGAAACTTTTGCCACCGAATTCACGGCTCAGGTAATGCCGGAAGAAAACATCACCCTTTATGCCAAATGGACCCCGCAACTCGTTACTTATACGGTCCTGCATTATGCGGAAGACCCGGAAATCGAGGGAATGTTTGCGGAAATAAAAACCGAAGTCAAACAGGCTTATACCGGAACTACCGTTCAGGCCGTGCTCTTAACCGCAGGTTTGACCGAAATAACCGACCATCCTAATCGAGTCGTAAGCGGAACAGTCAAAGGCGACGGCAGTCTGATGCTTTATGTTTATTATTCCAGAAACACTTATACCATAACCGTTTACGGCGACGGGGGTATTGACGATGAAGGTAGCGAAGTAGTAATCATCAGCGCCAAATACGGATCAACAATCACTTCGCCAGTATTCACCAAGAAAGGTTACCGCTTTACCGGCTGGAGCACTGTGTTCCCGGAAACCATGCCTTATTACGATTTGGCTATTTCTGCCTGTTGGGAAGCCGTGTATGTCAATTATAAAGTCGAGCATTATCAGGAGAATGCGGAAAACGCGGACTACACCCTGACAACCGCCGAAATTTTCAGCGCTTTAATCGACCATGAAGTGGAAGCGACCATCAAAACTTTCTTGGGCTTTACCGTAAATACGCTGCATCCTGAAAGCAAGCATTCGGGCATCACTTTAGAAAACGATGCGTTGGTATTAAAGGTTTACTACAAACGCAATGTTTACGAAATCAGTTTCCGCGATTCCGACGGAAATCCTCTTGACATACCAGCAATTAGCGCCAAGTTCGAAGCTCCGATAACTGCACCAAGCGAACCTACCAAGGAAGGCTATACATTCCTCGGCTGGTTTGTATCTTTAAGCGCAACCGAACCGTTCGAATTTACGACGATGCCGCTGGGCGGGGCAACGCTGTATGCCAAATATCAGGTCAGACTCTATAAGATTACCTTTGTTAGTTACGCCGAAATCGGGGTTACCGAAATCACGGCCGAATACGGCACCCCTATCAACCCGCCGAGCGATCCGATCCGTCAGGGTTATACTTTCAAAGGCTGGTATCTTGACGAAGAAACCACCATCCCTTACGAATTTACGGTCATGCCGGCCGAAGACATCACGCTTTATGCCAAGTGGGAACCGAATCAGGTAACGGTTACTTTCGTTTATCTTGACGGCAGGGCAAATACCGTTGTAACGGGAAGTGTCGGAAGCCAGCTAGAAGAAATCTCCCCGACCAGAGACGGTTATTCTTTCGAAGGTTGGTACAAAGACAATCAATTTACCGACAAATTTACCGACTTCACATTCCCGGTAACAAGCATTCACTTATACGCTTTGTGGGAACCGCTCGATTACACCATTGAATTCGTCACGGGTATCGAGGGCGTTGAAGTGGATCCGATTACCGCGCCTTATAATTCTTGGGTGGATTTACCGGTTCCGGTAGCGGAAGGATTTAAGTTCCTCGGTTGGTACACGGATCCGGAAACAACCGTTTTGTTTGAGGAACATTGGATGCCGCTCGGCGGAATCACTCTTTATGCCAAGTGGACGGAAAGCGCAGAAGAATTCTCCATCGCTTATGCCCTTGAACAAGAACCGGGCACTTTGGTGAGCGTCAAAGGTATCGTTTTTGCGAAAGTCCAAAGCCCGTATGGGGGATTCTATATCAAAGACGCCAATAACCAAATTTTCTGCTTTGCGGAACAAGAAATCGTCAATATCGGCGATGAATTACTCATTACCGGTTATTTCGATCGTTGGAACAATGCGCCGGTTTTATTCGGCATTACCGATGGGGAAATATTATCCAGTGATAATCCGGTTACGCCGTCGATCGAAATGACAATCGATGACCTTGAGGCAATTGACCCGTGGGACGAAAACTATGGTTTGCACATTGTTTTGACCGGCGTGTTAATCAATAAAAACGGTCAACTCTATTTGGTCAGCCTTGAAAGCTTTAAAGAAGTACTGATCTTCCACCAAAGCTATGACCGCTTCGATATCGCTTTTGAAGCAGGCGAAATGTATACCGGTGAATTTGTATTAAGACAATATGACTATTCCAGCGGTTGGTCGGTATCGCTGATTGAAGACACTTTGGAATTGATTCCGTTAACCGACGAAGAAAAAGCCGGATACATAAAGACTTACCTTGAAAGCTTGGGAAGCGCCACCCATTATCCGCTGGATAGTTTTGTTGTTCCAACAACGGATCCGTTCGGTTGGAGTACGGTTCAGGCTACCTTAAAACCGGAAAGCGAACCGTTCTATGACCAAAACAATAAAGTATTCGCGGATTCCGAGGAACCGTATGAAGTATTGTTTGCAATCATGTTGACGGTGGGCGAATATACTGAAACCTTCGATTTAACCGTTTCGGTTACCCCGTATCCGATTATCACGATTTACGATTTCTATCAAACCGAAGATTTGGGGGTTTATTTCCTCCAAGGAACCGTTATTTTCGATTACGACGGTTGGGTTATTTTGCAGGACGAAACCGGAACGTTTGAATTCGATTTAGGGGACTTCGATTTCAAGGTTGAAATCGGTTGGGAAGTAGTCATCAAATACGACGATTACAATTACGATTACTACACAATCGAGCTGCTTCGCGTTTTATCAACCAACAATCAACCTCCGGAAGCTTTGAAACTTACCGAAGCGGATTTATTGGAACGCGAAACCGATTTCAATTATTTATATCAAGGCCAATATGTGGAATTGCGGGGATTCTTCTCTTACCGGTTTGAAGATTATTACTGGAGTATCGAACCAAGCATAAAGGTCGGCAATACCGTCGTTTCGATTCGTGATTTCAAAAGCATGCTTGACGAAACCTTCCCGTTCAACAATCTGGAAGTCATCATGCGCGGTTATCTCTATTATAACTATTACGACGGCTGGTTGCTGTACTTTTTGGATAACCGGGGCGATTTCCAAATTCCGTCCTATTCGCCTTTGGAACTTGTGGCCGCATTGCAAAGTCAATTCATCAATATCTATCAAGATTATGAATTCCATTCGTTGACAAGCTTTGACCTGCCGAGCAGCCATCCGATTTTGGGCGGCACAATTACTTGGAAGATGGCAAGCGGTTATGAATCCTATTACGATTTCGAAAACAACCGTTTTGTTGAGGTAAGCGAACCTACCCCGATTTCCATCGAAATCACCATCAGTTACAATGATGTCAATGTCAGCTTTACCATCAATACCCTTCTTTATCCGGAAGAAGTAGTCCAAATAGCCGAACTGACGGAAATAAGCGACGACGAAACCGTAACCGTCAAGGGATTGGTAATTTATAAGTGGTACGAGTGGTTCTATCTTATGGACGATACCGGTATTATCATGGTTTCGTGGTATGAAAATACCGTCCAAAAAGGCGACTATGTCCGGTTGACCGGGCAAAAGCAAACCCGCGACTATGTGGCTTACATCGAGTGCAAAAACGATGACAGCACTATCGAAATCATTTCCACCGATAATCCGATTGATATTCCGATTACTCCGATGACTTTGACCGAATTAATCAAAACCGAACCGGGGGATATCAATCTCATCAACTATTACTTTGAAATCAAGGGCAGAATCAACATGGATGGCGGGGATAGACTATATTACGGCGAAAAATTTGTTTATATTTTCACCCCGGATACTTATACTAGGAACGAACTAAACGCCTATAACGGCAAAGACGTCGTCATTAGAGTTTATTTGGACGATTATTACTACAGGGACAGAACTTGGAGCGTAAGATTTACCGGTTTGCCGGGCGAAATCGAAGAAGTCACCTTAACCGATGAAGAAAAGCTTGCTTGCGTTAAGTCAGTGCTTGAAGAACGGTTCTCGCGGCCGATTCAAAGCGGTTCTTATTTCGGACTGGACTACTATTATCACCCGTACGATGTTTACATCGACTACGAAAAAATAACCGATGAATTTAACTGTTTCGATCTTGTAACCCTTTACCTGAATCCGATTCCGGAAGATTCCGAAATTGAAATCATAGCTACCATTACCCTCGGAGACCTTCAGGAAAGTGTGCCTTTAACCTTAAAAGCTTTAAAGGTGGGAACCGATTCCGAAATTCCTTTGGTTACGATCGCCGAATTCAAAGAATCAAACGGCGAAATGTTAAGGGTTGAGGGTACAATCGTCGACATTTATTCGCTCTATGTGTTGATTGAAGACGAAACCGGAGTTCTCTTTGTTCGTTCTGAGTCTTTCCAATACAGTTACAATTATTTCATCAACCGCAAAATTATCTTTACTGGTCAGTTAAACATTTATCGCGGACGCAAGGAAATGATATACTTGGGCTATGAGGACCTAAATACTTACGGCAGCAGCGAAGTATACTATGAACCGATTACTTTGGCCGAAATTGTTTCCCTGGACCCTTATGCCGATTCTGTTTACGGCCGTCCGGTGGAAATAACGGGAATTATTTACCGCGAATGGGACAATTATTCCTATGATTTCCAATTCTACCTAACCGACGGTTTCGATAAAGTCCGTTTGGAAAATTACTACTATCTCCCTGGCCAATATATCGGTTACTTAGAAGGTCTTGAAGTCACGGTTAAGGGCAGAATCCTGGGAATTGACCCATCCTTCTGGGGTGAAGACGTATGGACTGTTGAACTGGCGCGGATACCGGTGGAAACCAAAGGTTTCAGCGATCAGGAAACCGTTGATTTCATCAAAGAAACTCTTGTCAGTAATTATGACAATACTGTTTACACCTTCCTCGATTATCTCTATTTCGAATTCAGCCAAAATTCCTTCCCTGCGGCTTCCGTTCATTTCGAGATTCTAAGTGGTGAAGAAACGATTGATTTCTCCGGTTACAGCGGCTATTTCCAAATGGTCGAAGAAGACACGGAAATTGTCTTCCGGGTAACCGTGATATGCAATGAAGCGTATGAAGAGTTCACTTTGACCATTACTTTGCAGGCCATGGACTTAAGCACATACGAAGACATCTTTGACGAAGAGGGCGGCTTCAAACGCTTGTACCTAAAAGGGGTGATGCTGTATGAAGCTCCGGACGGCGTTTATTTCCTGATCGACGGCAATGTTTATTTCCTTGCCAATGTTCCGGAAGGCTCCTATTATTATGAAGGCACCGAATATTTGTTGACGGGATATAGAGCTACCATTGACGGTAAAACCGATATTTGGCTAAATGCGGAGGTCGTTTATGAATTAGGTTATTACTACGACGATTATCCTGAACCTGAAACGATAACCATTCAGGAAATCTATGCCAAAGATTATCGGGAATTGTTGAAGGGAACTTACTGGATCAGCGGTACTTTGGGTTACGATAAAGCGTCCGACCTATATTATCTGGAAAACATGGGTGAACGAATCTATTTAAGAGTAGCTATGCAAAAATGGAGCAAAGCAGGGGAAATGGGTGTCCGTAACGGTTACCTTCCGGAATACCTCTTCGGCAGAAGCGTCATCGTCAAGAGTTTGTTCCCAGGCAAAACCATTAAGGGCAAATACCTCTTTGACGTATTCGGCGATCTCTATAACGCCATTATCGAACCTGAATATACCCCGGCCCAAATCGTCGACAATGTGGTGGATTATTTGATTCGCTATTTCCAAAACGAACCACACTATTCCTTCGGTGGCATTACTTTCGAAGAATATCTCGACAATTGCCAATTGACTTGGGAATTGATTAATCCGGAAGACGCAAAATACTTTTACGATGTTGGCTCTGGCATCCAGGGCATCATATGGCTGGAAGAACCGGTTACCGTATCTTTCAACGTAACCATTACTTTGGAAGAATACGACATGGAACCAATTTCCAAAACCATTACTCTTGATATGAGTTTAAACCCAAGAGAAGTAATTACGATTGAGGAAATGCTTCGCCGCGGACCGGGTAAGTCTTATACCGTAAAAGGCATTGTGTATGAAGTCAACCAAGAATTTGGCGATTGGATAATCATTAAAGACGAAACCGGTATGTTGAAGGTTAATGTATACGGAACCTACTACGACGGATGCTTATTTGAAGTCGGAAACGAAGTAGTCGTTTACGGTTATTACTCATACCGCGATTATGAAGCAACGCCAAATATCTCTTATGCGTCGGAAATCGCCATCCTTTCCTGGGACAATGAAATCACCCACCCATCAGCAACCGTATATTCAATCGAAGAAATCTTTGCCTTAGACTATTTAGACTTATCGATTGGGGGAACATACGTAACAACAACCGGTTACCTTATAAAATCAGGAAACAATTATTATCTTTACAATGAAAAAGGTCAGGAAATCGAACTCCTTTGGGCATATGACAAAAATTTTGATGCTTCCGCTACCCTCTATGATTATGTCGGTTACGAAGTGCAAATCACCGGATACTTGATGGGCTTAATCAGTACCCAAGCATCAACCCCAAGATGGTGCATGACGGTAAGAGACTTAATCATACCGGTATCAAGTTAACCAATAAAGGTAGCAAATACCTAAACAACTGTTAAAATTTTTAACAAGCACGAAAAAACGGGTATTATGCTCAAGTGCTTTCGCACTGCATTTTACCCGTTTTTATCAGTTTTCAGGTATAATTATTGTTTTTGTAATAAGTCTGAAAAACTTTCCGGTGTATAATTGGTGTAGGAGAAAAAAAGGAATGTTATAAATTATGGATATGTTGGTGATGTTGTAATATTTATCGGGATTATTGGTTTATTTATTGGCGGAATATTTACAATTTTTTCAATATCAAAAGCCAAACAAAAAAGCAGAATTTTTAAATGAATTAAGCGAAAAAATCCGAACTGACAAAGATATTAGAGACAGTATTTATCTAATTGATTATGAAAAGGACTGGTATAATCAGTTTTATCATAATGGTTGCAAGATGCAAACATAAAAAACTCGAAATAATTCCTTAAAAATTTGGATTATGTTGATTAATTAAGAAAAGAGGAAAAATATGATTGGAGCAATTATTGGCTTTTTTGATTGGATCGGTTTATGAATACCGTGGCCTCAAAACAAAGGATTTTCCTTTGTTTTGTGGGGAATCGGATATCACTGATGACTCGATATTGACGTTTGCGGTATTCGAAGCATTGGAAAAATGTAGTGGTGACTACGATGATTTAGGCAGAAAAGTAATAACCGAATTTGCCCGTTATTATGCGATATATCCGAACCCCGTCGGGGGTTACGGAGGGAGTTTCTTAAGGTGGGTCAATAAGATTTACCGTACCAAGAAAATTCAACCTCCATACGGCAGTTACGGTAACGGCTCCGCAATGCGCATCAGTCCCGTTGCGTATTTTGCAAGAAACCTAGATCATTGCATAGAGTTATCCAAGAAGGTAACCGAAGTTACCCACAACCATCCGGAAGGTTTAATAGGCGCCGAAGCGACCGCTACCGCCGTTTATTTGGCGCTTCACGGTAAAACCAAAGAAGAAATCAAGGAATACATTCGAACCCACTATTATCCTTTGGATAAAACGATTGAGGAAATCCGTCCGACATATCGTTTTTATGTCGATTGCCAAAGAACCGTTCCCGAAAGCATTCAGGCCTTTTTGGAAGCAACCGATTACGAAGATGCGATCAGGATTGCGGTTTCGTTGGGCGGGGATGCGGACACGTTGGGGGCGATTACCGGTGCAATCGCTGGGGCATATTACGGTATTCCGGATAGTTTCGTGGAAAAGTTATTCGAATATTTGGATGACTATTGCAAAATTGTCGCAAAACGCATGTTAAACAAAATAAAAGAAGTGGAAAAGAACCGCTTCTGACATAATTTTTCGAAAAAAAAACATTTTTGGCAAAAAAAGCCTTTTTTCTTCAAATGATCGGTTCAATATGGTATAATTTCCATAAAGAATAATTAAAAACTAGTAAAGGAAAGGTTGTAATGAAAAAAGAAGAAAACAAAACTTTATTTGAAAAATACAATTCGCCTGAGGACATTGTTAGTTGTCCGCTCCGTTATCGGAAATGGAGAAAGCTCTTGAATACATATGGGATTGCGGCGGTGAATTTATATGGTATTATCAGTTTGGAAGATTTTGTGGAAATCTTCAACCAATTCTTTAAGGCCGATTTAACCGCCGATGTGGTTAAAGCTATCCTGCTTCCGTTTGTGTTTAAGCATCGTCGGTTTGGTTTTTATCAACATTATCTAGTGCACTATGTGGTACTGGATGATATTGAATGGGTCGATTATTTGTTCCAGGAACAGGGCGGAAAACCACGTTATATTCCGGAAAAAGATACATTTGCCCAATATGTCAACGAAGTATACGAAGAAACCGATAACTGGGAAACTGTATTCCAATACTTGCTTAATAAATTCGGCGACACCGTAGAAACATTCACTGCTTTCTTTGAAGTTCGCAATTACGTTCTTGGCAGTATCGACTTAAGAGAAATTACAGAAACAATCGAGAAAAGCGGATTTAAGTTTGATGACGAAAAACAATTAAGCGAATTTATCGACATGCTGATTAAAGCGAAAAACAATACCAGAATGTGGGAACACAAAGGATACACTCCGGTCGAAATGATGGAAATGATCAAAAACGGAGAACCAGTGGTTTCGGATCTGTTTGCAACCGTTGATTATGACCCGGAAGAAGAATGCCACTGCGGAAGCGGAGCCAAATACAAGAAATGCTGTATGTTGGTAGAACAATGGGACAATAACCATTTGACTAAGAAAGAAAAAGATTTCTTTTATAATCTGTGGTTGCAACTCCTTGATTTTGTTAATCGTAAATATAAGGTTACAGAATCAGTAATCAATGTAGCTAATCCATTAGACAATGATCCGAAGGTTTTAAGGAAGGTAAGAGATAAACTTTGGGAAAATACGGATGTCATCACCGAATTTGTCTACAACACTCCATCTTTATCTTTTGAGGAACGGAAGTACCTTCACGATTGGGAATATAATTCAATCAAGGGCGCTTTTGTCATTTTCCAACAAACCGAAGATTACGCAATCTTGGTAAGAATGTTTGGGATAGAAAAAGAGTTCTTTGGTATCAAGGGAATTTCCGCTTCGGTATCTGCAGTCGTTAAAGAAAGCCTTCCGATGATGACATATACCGTTTTATTGCCATTTGGTAATAAAATCATTTATGACGGTTTCCTTGATAAATATCCGTTAAGCTTTAAAACAACAGCACAAAAAAGGATTATTACAGGATACCAAGAAATGCTTGACCGATTAGGTATTGTTACTGATTTAACAGAATACTAAATCAAAACAGAAGCAGACGTGAATGTTATGCTTCTGTTTTATTTTTGATAAGGTTTTTTTGAAAGGAGAATAGGATAAAAAAACTTTGGATAGCTTATAAAAAATGCTTAATAATTTCGAAAAAAAATGGGTTTTATTAAGTGATATTTTTCGAAATGTAATAATAATTTAAAAAACAAATATAATTTATTATGCATGTCCAATTAGAAATTTTCCACTTATTAATTGTGTTAAGTTAAATTCGAAAAAAATGGAAAAAATCAAGTTTTACTTAAAATTTCTTCGAATGAAAGAGAAAACGCTTTAAAACTACTACACTTAGTCAAAAAAAGTCGTTTTTTGTTTAAAAAGTCAACTAATACTAGTAGTATTTAAAGGTAGTACTAATCCTTTATTATATAATATAATTAAAGTGCAATCCTGGATGAAGGTTTTTGATTGACTCCAAGGAGAGTATATTTTGTATTGAGACGGTGTATTTAGTAAAATTTTTAAAAAAATCGTTACGAAGTGATGATTCGTAACGGTAAAA
>DCTZ01000024.1 GCA_002329485.1 Caryophanales bacterium UBA1427
CCACGAAAAAAGGGATTTTTTATTTTTTCCCAAAAACAGGCGCTAATGTGCTATAATGAACAAAACAAAAAGCTTTTTTCGAAAAACGGTGATGAACATGAAATGTCCAATCTGCGCTTTTGAAATAACATCGACATGCCCACAGTGCGGCTTTAAAATTTACGAAACCCCAAAAACGAATTTTTTAGGTCGCCTTTTTAAAGAAAAGCCTGCGGAAATAACATATCAAAATAAAAGGGCATTATGTTTGATTGATTTTTGGCGTTTCTTTTGGCAATTGAAAACCGCGGACGAATATATATCCCGAAAAACTTATCTAAAAAGATTTAACGACGAAGAAGAGAATAGTAAGTTTTTTCGGAACCTGAAAGAAAACCGTCTGTTGGATACTTTTTGCCAGAAAGAAAAATTGGCAATCGAAAACGTGGAAAAATACCTAGCGTTATATGCCGGTTTCCCCGACTTAATCGATGAAATCAACCATGATTATGTGACCAGACACCTGGAAAGCGAACAAGCTTATTTTGACGAATTGTTTAAAGAAGTCGACCCTTCAATCGTTTTGGACGAAGAACAGCGTCAGGCGATTCTGACCGACGAAGATTATTGTTTGTTGATTGCGGGGGCGGGTTCCGGAAAGACGACAACGGTGGCCGGAAAAGTAAAGTATTTGGTGGATAAAAAACAGATTGACCCCAAAGATATTCTTATCATTTCTTTTACCAACAAAGCGGTAAATGAGTTAAGGGAAAGAATAAATAAAAAATTAAATATTGATTGCCCGATTACTACTTTCCATAAAACCGGGCTGGCTATTATCAACAAAGAGCAGAATGTAATTCATAGCAACGTGGTAAGCGAAGGCGAACAATTTAAAATAATCAACGAATACCTTGCCAAAAATATTCTCGAAGACAAAGAATTGGTCAAAAAGCTGATTACCTTCTTCAGCTATTATTTGGAGATTCCCGAAAGCGCATATGATATAAAAAATCAGGAACAATTATTCAATTTAATCGAACGAAAGGACCATTCGACTTTAAAGGATAATCTTGGCGAAGTTAACCTGCAGCTAATTCATTCCCGCACCAAGAAAAAATACACCATCAATAACGAGTATTTGCGTTCCATCGAAGAAGTGCAGATTGCCAACTTCCTGTATTTGCACAATATCGATTATGTATATGAAAAGTCGTATAAATTCAAAATTCCTAATTCCAAAAAGCTGTATACACCAGACTTTTGCATTTCGCAAAACGGGAAAGAATGCTATATCGAACATTTCGGAATTTCCGAAGATGGAAAAAACGATCGGTTTACTCAGGAAGAGTTGGAAAAATATTTGTCGCATATGAAATATAAAATCATGCTCCATAAAACCTACGGTACCGATTTGATTACGACTTATTCGTCTTATCTTGATGGCAGAGACTTAATTGCGCATTTGGAAGAAGAATTGCTTAAAAAAGGGTTCGAGTTGAAAAGAAAAAACGATTTGGAAGTATATAACCAAATCGTTGCGCATGACAAAGAAAAGTATTTCAATAAATTCACTTTGTTTGTTATCAACTTCTTGAACAATTTTAAAACCAGAGCTTACACCGAACGCGATTTTGCGCTTCTTCGTCAAAAGACCTCCAATGTCCGCACCCTGCTTTTTTTCGACATCGTCGAACAAATCTATCTGTTCTACCAGGGATATTTGAAATCAAATAATATGGTTGATTTTCCGGACATGATCAACGAGTCTGCGCTTCTGCTTGAAGATATCGCCAAAATGAAAGACAAGATCCGGTTTAAGTATATCATTGTCGATGAATATCAGGATATTTCCAGGCAACGGTTCAATTTGGTGGAAAAACTTTCGAAACTCACTGATGCCAAGATAATCGCCGTGGGAGACGACTGGCAATCGATATTTGCGTTTGCGGGGTCGGAGATTAACCTTTTCACCAAATTTAAAGAGTTAATGGGTTATGCCAAAGAACTTCCGTTAACCTATACATATCGAAACGCCCAAGAATTGATTAATATCGCGGGGGGGTTTATCCAAAAAAATACCAGCCAAATTTCTAAGCAATTGAAATCTCCGAAACACATCAAAAAACCGGTTGTAATTTATACCTACAGCGAAGTCGATAAAGAAAATAATCAAGAAGGTCATAAAGTAATTGCAAGAAACCGCGCCCAAAAGGTAGAAGAAATAATCGAAAAGATTATTCAGGTTGAAGGATACGACAAGTCAATCCTGCTACTTGCACGCTACAATTTTGAGAAAAACAACCTGATAAACACAGGGCTTTTTTACGAAGGACGAAAAAACCAGCTTTATTCAAGGAAATTTCCCAAAGCCAAACTAACATTTATGACAGTCCATTCCGCAAAAGGTCTTGGTTTCGACAATGTCATTGTCGTCAATTGCGAACACAGCGTATACGGCTTTCCTTCCCAAATCGAAGACGATCCGATTATGAAGTATGTAACTTTTTCCGACCAGTCGTATGAGTTTTCCGAAGAGCGAAGATTGTTTTATGTCGCATTGACCAGAACCAAAAACCGGGTGTTTATCGTAGCTTCGGAAAAACGTCCTTCCCGGTTTGTGCTGGAATTGATTGACGATTATCGGGACCAAGGTGTCGTTGTCCACGGAGACATTGTGAAGAACGTCAATGATTTGCGTCAAAACCGCTTGCGTTGTCCTAAATGCCATTATCCGCTTCAGGCACGCAAAAGCGTTGCCTTAGGACAAAACCTGTATATTTGCACCAACGAACCAGAAATCTGCGATTTTATGACCAACGATATGCGCGGCAAAGGCAATATTCATTTGTGCGACAAATGCGACGGCTTTATGGTGGTAAAACCGGTGAAAGGGACCGACCGCTTTATTTTCGGTTGTACCAATTATTTGGATAACGGCAAAGGTTGCAACAACCACTAT
Organism: Caryophanales bacterium UBA1427; assembly: GCA_002329485.1. GTDB lineage: Bacteria > Bacillota_I > Bacilli_A > ML615J-28 > CAG-313 > UBA1427. The sequence continues at coordinate 2,942 of DCTZ01000024.1, forward strand.
CCGGTTGAAAGTTATCGGGACGACTGACAATGCAACCGATTACAGAGATATTTCACTTTTAAATCTTTCCAAGATGTGGTATACTATATATAATTGAAAAAATAAAAAAGGAGTTGAAAAAACGATGCCATTTATTATCGATGTTTATGCCCGGGAAGTTCTTGATTCGCGGGGTAATCCAACCGTAGAAGTCGAAGTCGAAACCGAAAGCGGTGCTTTTGGTCGCGCAATCGTTCCATCCGGCGCTTCCACCGGTGAACACGAAGCCGTGGAACTACGCGATGGGGACAAAAACCGTTATTTGGGCAAAGGCGTATTGAAAGCAGTCGAAAACGTTAACGAAATCATTGCACCGGAAATCGTCGGTTACGATGTTACCGATCAATTGTTAATCGATAAATTATTGATTGAACTGGACGGTACCCCGACAAAATCCAAACTAGGTGCCAATGCAATTTTGGGTGTTTCCATGGCCTGCGCAAAAGCGGCAGCAGATTATTACGGAATTCCGCTTTACCAATACTTTGGCGGCTTCGGCGCCAAACAATTGCCAACCCCGATGATGAATATTATCAACGGCGGTTCACATGCAGACAACAATGTCGATTTCCAGGAATTTATGATTATGCCGGTCGGCGCTCCGACATTCAAAGAAGCCATCAGAATGGGTGCCGAAGTTTTCCATAATTTGAAGAAAGTTTTAAATGCCAAAGGCTTAAATACGGCCGTCGGAGATGAAGGCGGATTTGCCCCTAACTTGGAATCCAACGAAGCCGCTATCCAAGCCATCATGGAAGCTATCAAAAAAGCCGGTTATGTTCCGGGCAAAGATGTTTATATCGCCATGGACGTTGCTTCCAGCGAATTTTATGACAAAGAAAGAAAAGTCTATGTTCTTTCGGGCGAAGGCAAAGAATTTACCTCGAAAGAACTGGTTCATTTCTATGAAGAATTGGTTAATAAATACCCAATCATTTCCATCGAGGACGGTCTTGACGAAAACGACTGGGAAGGCTGGGTTTATTTGACCAAAGTTTTGGGCAACAAGGTTCAATTGGTCGGCGACGACTTGTTTGTAACCAATCCGGAATACCTCAAGAAAGGTATCGAAATGAAGGTTGCCAATTCCATATTGATTAAAGTCAACCAAATCGGAACCTTATCGGAAACATTCGCTACCATCGAAATGGCTAAACGCGCCGGTTACACGGCAGTCGTATCGCATCGCAGCGGCGAAACCGAAGATACTACGATTGCGGATATCGCTGTTGCACTCAATACCGGTCAAATCAAAACCGGTTCGATGTCCAGGACCGACCGGATTGCCAAATACAATCAATTGCTCAGAATCGAAGACGAGCTCGGCGATGTTGCCGTATACGGCGGATTATCCTCGTTTTACAATTTAAGAAAATAAGACAAAACAGAAAAGGTATTGAATCAGTTTTTGACACCGGTTCAATACCTTTTCTTTAATATTGATTTAATTTTTTGTTATAATCAATTCGCTTTTTGGGGATTGTTTTTCCTTTTTTGCATTAGATGTGGCAAAACCAACAATACTATCCCGGCTATTATCGCAAGCAGACTCAAAGTCTGCGACGGGGACAATTTGCCGATAAAGGCGCCCCGGTCATCTTCGCGGGCAAATTCGATTAAAAAGCGGAACAAGCCGTAACTCATCAGGTAAATCGCAAATTGGTTCTTTTTGAGGAAATGGAGCACAAAGAACAAACCGAAGCAAAAGAACGATTCAATCAGTTGCGTTGGCACAACTTTTACCGGTTCCAACCCGTTTTTAAAGGCCCAACTCGGAATCGATCCTTTCGGGAAGACTATGCCGTACCAGGCATTGGTTTCGCCGCCGTGGCAGCACCCCGCAAAAAAACAGCCGATTCGGCCGAAAGCATGGGCTAAAACGATGCCGACGATAATATGATTAATATATAGGAGCATATTTTTACGTTCCCAAGGCACGAAGAAGTAAAACAACGGGATAAACACGATTACTCCGCCGATAAAGCCGCCCAGGTAGGTAATACCCTGCAGCCTAAATCCTTCGCTCGGGTTTTCGATATAATGGAACAACCCGTTGAAGAAAGTGGCAAAGAAAAGCATGCCGGCTCCGGAGATTGACAAAATAATAATCAGACGGTCGATGGTTTTATCGGGCAGTTGATATTTCTTGGCAACCCACATCAGGTAGGCGACCATCGTCACGACCCCGATGGTAATCATTAACGGAAACAAAAATTCATATTGATATAACATGGTGACCTCACACTTTCTATTGTTACCACTAATTATATCATAAAATTCCTTATTTTTTACAAATGATACTTAACAATAAACGGAAAAACAAACAAAAAAGGGATTTTTTGCCGGTCTTGGTGTGATAAATGCTTGATAAATTACTCCCTTTATAGTATAATGAAAGAAGGTGAAAGATATGGAAATTGTTGAACGAATAACAAAAGCAGAAAAAAATATCAAACACAGTTTGTTGTTAATCAAAGTTTTGCTTCTTTTTTCCGACGACCCGGAAAACCAAAGGAAACTCGATTACATCGAACGCAAGTACCAGGATTTGCAATCGACATTAATGCTTTACGAACTAAAACTGAACGAAATCAACCAGGATGAAGCAGAAATCAATACTTTGTACAACCAAAGCGCGAACGACTGCGAAACGATTTTGAGTATGCTCGCAGAAATCAAGGAAGATATTTTTCCGCGCTTTAAGCTCGCCAGTATGATTATTATCGATAACATGAACAACGAAACGCTGGAAAACTTCTATGAAGAATTAAAGCGTGTTTTGGGCGACTTCAACAACATTGACGAAGCCTGCGATTATTTGTATTACCATACCGGCGATATGTTATCCAATTTTATCACCGATTTGCTAGCTTACATCAAGGCTTACGCTCCGGAACGGCTTTTGCGACTGATTCCGATGGCCTACTTCGAAAGCAAACAAACCATTATCACCTTATCGTTTGTCGACTGGGTTCAAATCTTCAACAATATTCGCTTTACTTTGAAATATGTCGGCAATTTGGAACGGACCAAATATCAGGCTTTGATGGAACAATACCGAAAACTTGAAGTGTACTACTTTATCATCATTACCAGTCACAGTTCCAATCCGGTCGTGGTCGAAAACAAATGATGATGGATTTTGCCCTTCAGGCTGTTACCAGGATAATTAACGAAGGGGCTTATTGCAATATCGCCGTCAATGAGGTATTGCAAAAAGCCAATTTTTCCAACCACGAAAAAAGGCTTTTTACGCATATTGTCCTCGGGACTGTCGAAAATAAAATACGAATCGATTACTATTTGGCGCCTTTGATTAAAGGCAAAAGAATTAAACCATACCTAAAAAACACCCTGCGTATGGGTTTTTATATGTTAGACGAGATGCGTCTTGCACCTCATTATGTCGTGAATACCTTGGTTCAGATGATTAAGAAGCAAGACTTTAAAGGCTCGCAGTTTGTAAACGGTGTTTTAAGGTCGTATCAACAATTGCCTAAACCGGATTTAACCAAATTGCCTCGCAAAGAATATTGGCACCTTAAATTCAGTATGCCACTGGATTTGCTTAATTTGTTGATAGATCAATATCCGGACCGAGTCGAAAGCATTTTGGAAGAAATGCAAAAACCGACTCCGAATTATTATCGCATCAATACGCTGAAAATCAAACCCGAAGAAGCGGTTCGGCTTCTCCAAAAAGACAAAATCGATTTTCAAATTGAAGATGATTGTCTTATTACCAAGACCAGTTTACTGAATCACTCCCTTTTCATAGAAGGAAAAATCATCGCCCAAAACCCTTCGAGCATTAAAGTTGCCAAAACAGTCGGACCGAAACCGAACGACGTAGTTTTGGACATTTGCGCGGGACTCGGAACCAAATCGATGCACCTGGCAGACTTAATGGAAAACCGGGGCGAAATCGTTGCCTGCGATATTTATCCCCATAAACTGCGTTTGGTGGAAGAAAGCGCCAAAAAACTCGGGGTGGAAATCGTCAAAACGGTTTTAGCGGATGCCACGGTTTATCGGTTTGAAAAGAAGTTCGACCATGTTTTGGTCGATGCCCCTTGTTCGGGTTTGGGAGTGATGGCGCATAAAGTCGATTTAAAATACCAAATGACTTTGGAAAAAATCACCGAATTGACCGAACTACAGAAAAAGATATTGGAAAATGCGGCGGGTTTTGTAAAAAACGGCGGAACGCTTACTTACAGCACCTGCACGATCAACAAAAACGAAAACGAAGAACAAATCAAACAATTTTTAAGCAACCATCAAGAATTCGAAAAAGTTTATGAAGCATCATTCTTGCCGGGTGTTTCCGGCGACGGTTTTTATATTTGCAAAATGATTAGAAAGGATTGCATGTGAGAAACAATATTTACGATTTTTCTTTAAAAGCAATGGAAGAATATTTTGTTGCGCAAAACGATAAAAAATTCCGGGCCACGCAAATTTTCGAATGGCTGTACCGGCATCGGGTAACCTCTTTTTCGGAAATGACCAATCTTTCCAAAAAGGCATTGGAACATTTAAACGAACACTTTGCAATCGAACGTTTGCCGGTGGAAAAAAAGCTGACAGCGAGCGATGGTACGACGAAATACTTGTTCCGGCTGCACGACGGTCATTTAATCGAAACGGTGTTGATGCGCCATTCCTACGGCAACAGCGTCTGCGTTACTTCCCAAGTCGGATGCAATATGGGCTGCAGCTTCTGCGCAAGCGGCGAACTCGGGAAAATCAGAAACCTGACGCATGCGGAGATGGTGCTGCAGGTACTCCATGTCCAAAGCGAACTCGATGCCACAAACGAACGGGTTACCAACATCGTGGTGATGGGAATCGGAGAACCGTTTGACAATTTCGATACCGTCCTGGATTTTTGCCGGACCGTCAATTTTGCCAAAGGCTTAGAAATCGGAGCCCGTCACATCACGATTTCCACGTGCGGAATTGTGCCGAAAATTTATGAGTTTGCCGATTTCGAACTGCAGGTCAATTTGGCCATCAGTCTCCATGCCCCGACCGAAGAGTTGCGCAGTAAAATCATGAAAATCAATCGTGCTTATCCTTTGCATGAAGTTATGGAAGCCGTTAAAGCCTATTTGGCCAAAACCAATCGGCGAGTTACTTTTGAATATATTTTATTGAAAGATATTAACGATACCGTCGGTCACGCTTACCAATTGGTGAATTTGCTGCGGGGAATCAATTGTTATGTCAATCTGATACCTTATAACGAAGTCGTGACCAAGGAGTTCAAAAAAACGCTCCCGGAATCCGCGCAGGCTTTCTTTAATGTTTTGCATCAGTCCGGGATTAACGTAACCTTCCGTACCGAACACGGCGACGATATCATGGCAGCGTGCGGACAGCTCAGAGCGCAAACCATGAAGGAGAAAAAACAATGAGGGCACTCATTATTTCTCATCAAAAAGAGCTGTATTATCTCTACAATTTGGAAACCCAGGAAACCGTTCCGGCCAAAGCAAGGGGTAAATTCCGTCTCATCGGCACCAACCCCAAAGTCGGCGATTATGTGGAATACCAAATGATGGACGATAATACCGCTTATATTGTCGATGTCGAAAAGCGGCACAATGATTTGATCAGGCCTTATATTGCCAATGTCGATCAGGCCCTTCTGCTTTTCAGTGTCAAACGCCCCGATTTCAATCCCAATTTGCTCGACCGCTTTTTGGCCATCATGACGTTTAACAATATTCCTTGCGTAATCATCTATACTAAATGGGACTTGTTGAACGAAGAAGAACAAAAGGAAATGCTGAAGATTTGTGAATACTACCGATCCATCGGTTTTCCTTACTTGGCTTTTTCCACCAAAGTTCCTTCTCCCAATGACTTGGATGACATCAAAGCTGTCATCAAGGGGAAAATTTCCGTCATAACCGGACAAAGCGGGGTCGGTAAGAGCAGTTTAATCAATTGCCTGGCACCGCACCTGAATATCAAAACTGCGGAAATTTCTCTGGCCTTGGGCCGGGGAAAACATACTACGCGCCACGTGGAGTTAATCCCGATGTACGACGGCTGGGTGGCCGATACGCCGGGTTTCGGAATCGTGGATTTTGATTCGATGGATGAAATGGATTTAGCACACAGTTTCGTGGAATTTTTTGAAGCGAGTTCTGAATGCCGTTTCAACAGTTGTTTGCATCAAAACGAACCGGGCTGTGCGGTGAAAGATAAAATCGGAACGACGATTTTGCCGAGCCGGTACGAAAACTATCTGCTTTTCTTGGATGAAATCAGTAAATTACGAAAGTGGTGAAAGTATGATTGTTGCGCCTTCGCTTTTATCAGCCAATTTTGCCCACCTTTCGCGTGACATCGATCGGTTAAACGAAGCGGGCTGCAAAATGCTGCATCTCGATATCATGGACGGCAATTTCGTGCCTAATATTTCGTTTGGCAGCGCAATTGTCAAAACCCTTCGTCCTTTGACGAAGATGGCATTTGATGTACATTTGATGATCAGCGATCCGCTAAAGTATTTAACGGATTTTGCCCGCGCGGGAGCGGATTATCTGACTTTTCATTACGAAGCGGTCGATGACCCGTATCAGGTCATAAAAGCTATAAAAACTTTGGGAATCAAAGCCGGAATTTCGATTAAACCGAATACTCCAGTTACGGTACTGGAACCGTTCTTGCCGTTTTTGGATTTGGTGCTTGTCATGAGCGTCGAACCGGGATTCGGCGGTCAAACTTTCATGATGAGTGCTGTTCCGAAGATTAGACAACTCCATGCGTTAAGAGATCAGTTTAATTATTCCTACCTAATTCAGGTTGACGGAGGAATCAACAATCAAACGGTTCGCTTTGTTAAAGAAGCCGGATGCGATATTGTGGTGGCAGGAACCTATATCTTCAGTCATGTCAATATCAAAGAAGCGCTTGCAAGTTTGGAATTGTAAAAAAGCATATAAAATAAAAAAACGCATATAATGTAGCAATGGGGGCTAATTATATGCGTTTTTATGTTATCCGAATTCCTAAATGTCTTTCCGCAGTCATTCGCTTTTTTATCAATTTGTTTCGCAAAAAAGAATAAAAAAATTGGCATAACTTAATATGCCATTTTTTTATGCACGGGTAACGAGTCCTGCACGCATGGCGCGAGTAGAAACGTATACTCTTTTAATGCGACCTTTTTCGTCGACAATGCGCACCTTATGAAGGTTAGCTTTCCATTTCCGACGGGTTGCGTGTAATGAGTGGGAACGATTATTACCTGCTTTTGTACCGAGACCGGTATAGTAGCATTTACGAGCCATAATGTCTCCTCCTTAAAGTCCTTGATATTATAACACATCGATAAAAAAATTGCAAGCAAAACGAAAAAAGGTTTTGCTGAGTTTTACCCCGAAGT
>DCTZ01000038.1 GCA_002329485.1 Caryophanales bacterium UBA1427
AAAATCGGCCGTCAGTTATTTGACCTGATTAAATTAAAAGCACCGGTCATCAAAAACGTAACCATCAGCACCGTTACGGCCCGTTTTGCCCGGGGTTTCGGGGTGCTGGTGGAAAGCGGAATGCAAATCATTGATTCCATCGAAATAATCGGTCGGCTTCTCGGTAATGTGGTTGTCGAAAAACAATTCCAAATCGTCACCTCCGAAATTAAACGGGGGCAACCGATTGCCAAATCGTTGGAAACAATCGATGTCTTCCCGGAGATGTTAATCGAAATGGTAAAAGTCGGCGAAGAAAGCGGCGCGATTGATAAAGTTTTAAATAAGACCGCCAATTATTTTGACGATCAGGTTACCAATTCCATCCAAAAGATGACAACACTTATCGAACCGATGTTTATTTTGACGGTTGCGGGTATCGTTGTCGTTATCTTGCTTTCGGTTTTCCTACCGATGATGGGATTGATGGACGCAATCGAAGGAAGTGTGGGATAAGATGTTGATTAATCAGGAATTAGCCGCACTATATTTAAAACATAAATTAGTTGCCAAAAGTCAATTGAACCCGATGGTAGAAGAATTCAAAGGTTCCACCAAACGCCTCGATAACGAACTTCTAGCTCAGCATTTAGTAACCGAAGAAGGGAATGCGGTGGTGTTGGCAGAGTATTTCGATATGGAGTTTGCGGATATCAGTTTGATTGAACCGGATCCGAAATGCGTCCATTTGGTTACGCCGGCCTTTGTCCGTCGCCATACCATCATTCCTATTGCCAAACAAAACGGCGAATTAATCGTTGCCATCAGCAATCCTTTCGATTACGAAGGTTTGCGCCGGATTCACAGTTTTGCCAAAGGCAAAATCCGGGTTTTGGTTTCCACGAAAACAAAAATCGACAATATTGCCAATCTCATTTTCTCCAAAACTTTAACCGCGGAAGCCATTACGTCTTTTACGGAAGTTAGTTTGGAGGAAAAAGAAAAGCTCAAAGGTGTGGGAACGGTTTCTGCCGACCTTTACGGGGGCGACATCAAAAGCGCTCCGGCGGTTAAATTGACCGATTCGATTTTTCGGGAAGGTATTGCCCACCGGGCGAGCGATATTCACATCGAACCGTTCGAAAAAAACATTCGCGTCCGTTATCGGGTGGACGGTGCCTTGTATGAAGCAAGTAGCTTTGACATCGAACTTTATCCGGCTTTGCTTACCCGGGTAAAAATCATGTCGGGGATAAATATTGCGGAGAAGAGGATTCCTCAGGATGGGCGGATTAAACAAAAGATCAATGATATCGAATACGATTTCCGTGTTTCGACGCTTCCGACCGTTTACGGCGAAAGAATCGTTATTCGGATTTTGGATACCGAAGCGTTTGCCTTTGACCGGCCTCAACTCGGCTTTTTACCAGTGGAAAACAAGATGGTCGACAAAATGCTTCAGCACCCGCACGGCATAATTCTCTTAACCGGCCCGACGGGGTGCGGTAAATCGACGACGCTTTATTCCTTTATCAAAGAATTGAATGCCCAAGACCGCAATATTATCACAGTCGAAGACCCAGTCGAATATACGATTCACGGGGTCAACCAGGTTCAGGTTAACCCGAAAGCCAATTTGACTTTTGCGAGTGCGCTTAGAAGTATCCTCCGGCAAGACCCGAACGTCATCATGATTGGGGAAATCCGGGACGAAGAAACCGCGCAAATCGCCATCCGGGCAGCCATTACCGGACACTTGGTATTGTCCACTTTGCATACGAACGATGCACCCGGAAGCATTACCCGTTTAATTGATATGGGCATCGAGCCGTACTTTGTTGCGGATGCGGTTGTGGGAATTGTGGCCCAACGGTTGGTTCGCCGTCTATGCAATAACTGCAAAGTACCGGTAAAAACCAGCGAAGCGGAAATGAAGTTATTAAAACTAACCAAACCGCACACGATTTATAAAGCAAAGGGTTGTCCGGCTTGCCATAATACCGGTTACAAAGGACGGATGGGGGTTCACGAAATTCTTTTCATCGACGAAGAAATCCAGGAACTCATCCAAAAACGGGCCTCGACCGAGGAAATCCGGAAACTTGCGGTTAAAAAAGGCATGCTTTCGCTTTACGATACTTGCCGCGAAGGAGTATTAAGCGGCGTAACAAGCTTAAGCGAACTTGCTTCCATTATCTACGAAGCAGAATAATCGGTGTCGGTTACAATGGTAACCGACGCCTTTTTTTGACTCATATTTTTCTACCCGTTATCTACAATGTAATGAGGGTAAAATTTTGAAAACGATTTATAATTTGTTGATGATTGGATTTTTGGCGGTAAGCATTATTTGGACCGTAAAATTGCGGTTTCCCCAATTCAGGGTCGCCAAGGAAGTTAAAAAACTAAAAAAGAAAAACCGAAGTGCCTATCGGACTTATTTGTTAAGTTTGGGTACCCATATCGGGACCGGGAATTTAATCGGGGTAGCAACCGGGTTGATAATCGGGGGACCCGGGGTTATCTTTTGGATGTGGGTTTTCGCCTTCTTCTCAAGCAGCATGGCGCTAGCCGAAAACACTTATGCCCAAAAGTATCGCGAGAAAATCAATGGCGAATACCGCGGGGGGGCCAGTTATTATATTCTGAACGGTTTAAAGAAGAAAGGGATTGCGGTTTTCTTTGCTGTATCGCTCCTTTTTACCAATACCATCCTTTTTCCGCCCTTGCAGGTCAATACCATCGTTATTTCGGGAAAAATGCTTTTGGGAATTAAGCCTCTTTGGACCGGATTGTTTTTGTTTGCGATTATCGCCCTGCTGAGTTTTAAGGGCACCAAAAGAATCGTCGATTCGGCAGAACGAATTGTGCCCCCGATGGCGATTATTTATACGGTTTTAATACTTCTTTTAATTGTTAAGGAAGGGAAAGTGCTGGAAACTTTAAAAATTATCATCGATGATGCCTTGACCATCCCAAGTTTTAACGTCAGTGCCCTTTTGGCAGTGATGGGAATCGGAATCAGAAGAAGTTTCTTTTCCAATGAAGCGGGACTCGGAACAACACCTTCGATTAGTGCGATGGCCGAGGTCGAAGAAATTCATGATCAGGGGTTTTACCAAATGTTGGGAGTTTTCGTCGATACATTGTTGATGTGTACGATAACCGGTTTTTTTATTGTTCAAAGAGTGAGCGATTTTTCGTTATTTAGCGGGGGAGAATTGTTTTTTTATTTGTTTGAAGCGGAATTCGGTTTTTGGGGAATTCTTTTATCCTTTGTATTTCTTTTTACCTTTGCTTTTGTCAGTTTGATCGGGGGGTATTACTTGGGCGAAAGCAACGCTTTGTTCTTCAGCATCAACTCCTTTATTTCTCCAAAAATCATTATTTTAAGCTATCGCCTACTGTTTTCGTTCGGAATTATCCTGGGAATTTTTTATTCGACCGAAAGAGCCATGATGCTCGTCGATTTCGGCTTGATTCTTTTGGGAATGACAAATATTTGGGCAATTTTTACTTTGGAAAATAAGTTTAAAATATTGTATTTAGTCAAATAATATGGTATAATGAATTTGCCTGGAGAGTGCGTGCTTTCACCAAAATGCGGCCCGAACAGTACAGAAATAGGGATTCGAAGTTGCGCGGTGTCGAATGCTTGCCATAGCTTAGCAAGAATCCTAAAGTGCAATTAAAAGCAGAGTCCCACCTTGATTAGAGAGCGGTCACGCTCGCGTGATAACGGCTCTTTGGGTATTCTTTTTCAAAAACCGCACCAACCCGATTTGCTTGGATTGGTGTTTTTTCATTTTGCGTATAGTAACCTCTTTTGGTAAATAATATTGATATGGCGATTTTTATTTTTTTTGAAAAAAACCTTTAGGCAAAAAAACTTGTAAAACAGGCAATAAAATGGTATAATTTAGCCAATAATTGAGGTGAAAACTGATGACCGTAAATGTATTAAACGAATTAAGAAAAACTTTAACCGACATCGTAACGGAAATGGGTTACGGTGAAATGATAGCGACCGATCCGATTGTTTTGGAAATCCCGCGGGATAAATCCTTCGGCGATTATGCCACCAATATTGCCATGCGCCTAGCTAAACCGATGCGCATGAATCCGGTAGCCATTGCGAACCAAATTTTGGCGAAAATTCCCCAAGAAGAACTTCATTTGACGGATATTAAGGTTGCGGGAGCGGGTTTTATCAATTTTACTTTCGATGCAACTTATTTAATGGGTGTCGTGGAAGATGTCATCAATTTAAAAGAACAATACGGAAATGTCAATGTCGGCAACGGCCAAAAAGTAAACCTGGAATTCGTTTCCGCAAACCCTACCGGTTATCTGCATGTCGGACACGGAAGAGGAGCCGCTTTCGGGGATTCTCTTGCCCGAATCATGACTAAAGCCGGCTTTATTGTCCATCGCGAGCATTATGTCAATGATGCAGGTAACCAAATCACCAATTTGGCCTTAAGCATTTTTGAACGTTATAAAGAACAATTGGGACTGCCTTTTCAAATGGAAGAAGGGTTCTACTTTGGCAAAGAAATCATTGAACTTGCCAAAGAATTGGTCAACCAATACGGAGACGAACTATTGTCTTATGACGAAAAGAAACGCTTGTCTTTCTTAAGAAAATACGGAACCGAAGCGCTGTTGGCCAATTTAAAAAGCGACTTGAAAACTTTCGGGGTGGAATTTGATACATGGTTTTCCGAACAAAGCCTGTATGATAACCACGAAGTCGAAAATGTTTTGCGCACTTTAACCGAAAAAGGTTATACATATGAACAAGACGGAGCCGTGTGGTTGAGGACCAGCTTGTACGGCGACGAAAAAGACCGCGTAATCATCAAAAGCGACGGTTCCTACACTTATGTTCTACCGGACATCGCCTATCATGTCAATAAGCTGAACCGCGGTTTCGACCACTTAATCGATGTTTTGGGGGCCGATCATCACGGTTATATCGAAAGAATAAAAGCCGGAGTGGAAATGGCCGGCGGCAAAAGCGGTTTGATTGATATCGAAATTCTGCAGATGGTCAGAGTAATCGAAGACGGCGTGGAAATCAAAATGAGCAAGCGCAGCGGAAAAGCGATTACTTTGGCAGATTTGATTGAACAAGTGGGAACCAGTGCTTTAAGATACTTTTATGTATCGAAATCGCTCGGTACCCATATGGACTTGGATTTGGATTTGATGCGTAAACAATCCAACGAAAACCCGGTCTTTTATGCCCAATACGCCCATGCCAGAATTTGCAGCGTGATCAAGAATTTAGCCAAAAACAACATTCCTTATCAACTGACAACTGTCTTTGACAAAATCAACCACCAAAAAGTCAAAGGGATTTGCAAGACTTTGTTGAAGTATCCGAGCATAATCGAAGAAGCTGCTTCTAGACGCTTGGTGCATAAGGTTACCCAATTTATCGATGAATTGAGTTATGAACTTCATAGTTACTATAACGACGAAAAAATAATCACCGACAACAAGGAAGAAACTTTGCAAAAAGTAACCGTTTTGACGGCGGTCAAAACTGTCTTAAAAGATGCTTTATCGCTCATCGGCGTGGAAGCTCCGGAGGCAATGTAAAAAAAGGGAAGGAATTCGGATGACAAAACTATTAAAAAACTTTGGCTGGATGTTAAAAATCATTTCTGCAATCTTCATCTTGGTTCTCGCTTTTGTGTTTATCACGCGAACCAATACCCCGCAATTAATCCTGATAACCGTTGGCGGTATTTTTGTTTTGCTGGGTTTGGTGCGGGTCGTTCCTTTGCTTAAAACGACCGAAAATAAGGTATTGCGGGCAGTCTTTCTCTTAGAGATTGTAATAGACATCGGGGTGGGAGCAGCGCTGTTGGTTCTGATGAACAATGCTTCCTTTTACGAATCCCCTTGGTTTGGCCGACTTACCGGTGCGGTGTTGTATTTAAGGGGTATCGTTCATTTGATGGATATCGTTTTATTTAAAGGAAAAAACGACATTGTGCTCTTTTGGTTTCACATCGTGCTCCTTACGGCGGGTGTTTACTTGGTATCGAGCGGAACCAATGTCAAAAACGTTATTACTTTTATCTTTGTATTAGCCATCATCTGTGCGCTTTACCTCGGTTGGGACGGATACCACGGCTACAACAACTATCGCCGTTTTAGCGGTAAAGTGCAAATCAAAACAACCAAGAAAAAAGTTAATGGAATCAAAGATTTACCGGTCGGCGAACCGGAAGATAAAGATCCACCGACCATAATCCAATAGGAGGAAAAAATAAATGGATGAAAAATTAACCTTATTGAAAAAATTAACGGAAGTTCCGGGCATCAGCGGTTACGAAAAACCGGTGCGCCTGCTTATGAAGGAAGAATTCGAGCGTCTCGGTTTGCCGGTCCGTTATGACAATTTGGGTTCGATTGTGGCGACCATCAACGAACAGCCATCGGGACCGAAAATTGCGCTTGCGGGACACATGGATGAAATCGGCTTTGTCATCACCAAAATAACCGAAAAAGGTTATTTGAAATTTCAAACCGTGGGCGGCTGGTGGAGTCAAGTCATGCTTGCCCAACAATACGATGTCCATACGGCCGACGGTAAAAAATACCGGGCGGTTATGGGTTCCAAGCCACCTCATCTCTTAAGCAACGAAGAACGCAACAAAACCGTCGACATCGAAAGAATGTACTTGGATTTGGGTGTCAAAGATAAAGCGGAAGTGGAAGCCTTAGGCATTAAAGTTGGCGATATGGTAACTCCTGCCATCGATTTCCAAATTATGGCTAATCCCGACTTTTTGCTTGCCAAAGCTTTTGACGACCGAATCGGTTGTGCCATTGTTATCGATGTTTTGAAAGAATTGAAAGACAAGAAACTTGCCAATACCGTTTACGGTATCGGGACGGTTCAGGAGGAAGTAGGCTTAAGAGGAGCAAGAACCAGCGCGCAAATGCTCAATCCGGACATTGTGTTTGCCCTTGACGTAACTGTGGCAACCGATACTCCGGATTTGGAAGAACGGTCGGCTTTGGGAAAGGGCCCTGCCATCTTAATCATCGACGGCGCTTTGGTTGGGCATGCAGAATTGCGTAAATTTGTTACCGGGGTTGCGGACGAATTAAAGATACCGTATCAACTTGACTATCTTGCCCGGGGCGGAACGGATGCCGGTTCGATGCATTTGGCCCATAGCGGTGCTCCAGCCATGTCTTTATGCATTCCTGCTCGTTATATCCATTCCCATACTTCGATAATTTCACGGTCCGATTACGAAAATGCGGTAAAACTATTGGTGGCAGTAATTGAAAGACTGGATAAAGCAACTGTTAAAAAAATAACTTTTGGTGAATAATTATAAAAAGGAAACGCTTTTGGTAAAGACGTTTCCTTTTTTTCTTTAGATATAGAGTATAGATTTATGGTTTATGATTCAAATAAAACGGACAATTTGATGGATTCCAATTATATACCCAAGTGTAAGGGATGGTTTCTGCTTCAACATAAATTTCTAACTCGAAACAATTCCTAAATACGTTTGCTTCCATAGTTGTAACAGAAAGCGGAATGAAGATTGTTTCTAGTTTTTCGCAGCTAAAGAATGCCCATCCTTCGATTTTGGTTATCGTTTCAGGAAGATTGACTTGGGATAGGTTGGTGCAACCGCTAAAGGCTTCTTGGCCAATTTCTTTTACTCCCGATAGTATCGTAACATTGGTTAAACTGATGCAGTCTTGGAAGGAATATTTTCCAATATAAGACAAGGAAGCGGGAATAGTAACCGATTTTAAACTTGTGCACTCTTTAAAAACACTGGTGCCTATATTGACAAGGTTGCTTGAGAGGGTTAAGTTTTCTAATGCATAACAGAAAATAAAGGCTTCATCATCGATTGTCGGGACGGAATTAGGGATATCAAGAGTTGTTAAAGTTATGCATAATCTAAATGCATCTCTTTCAATAATTTGAACAGAGATTGGAATATTGACCTCGCTCAGTTTTTCGCAACCAAAAAATGTTCCTTTTTCGATTATTTCAATTCTTTCCGAAAGCATAATGGACGTCAGGTTTTTACATTCGTTGAAACAAAATTGTCCGATATATTCTACGCTATCAGCAATCAACACCTTTTCCAAGGTTTTACAGTTTGAAAAAGCATAATGGCCAATCGAAACAACTCCATCTTGGATTTCAATTTCCTTGATTTGCGGATTATAGTAAAATGCATAATCGTAAATCAGTTTTACGGTTTTCTCCTGATAAGATCCCGGGATTACTATTTTTTCACCCAAGTTTAAGGTCGATAAACCGATAATTTCTATTTGACTAGAAGAATCGTTTCGGTAAATAAATTCCTCATCTTCAATTATATCGGACATATCCCATTTGACTGGCCGATTGTGTAGATTCCAATTGCTTGGCCAGTTTTCCGGCTTGCTGGGGGCGTCGGTAAAGAAGACTATTTTACCGCTTTTATTAAAGGTATGTTCTCCAATAATTGTCGAACCGGGCAAGACCACAGTTGCCAGATTAACGCAATTATAGAAAGCATAATCACCGATATTGGCAACGCTGCTTGGGATAAAGACACGGGATAAGTTTAGGCAATCTTTAAAGGCATTTTTGCCGATAGTATTGACCGAAGCAGGAAGATGAACCAATAACAGATTCGGACAATTGGAAAAAGTGCTGTCCTTAATTTCTTTAATACCATTTGGCAATTTCACGGTTTTTAATCTTTCACATCCGACAAAAACGGATTCTTCAATTGTCGAGACGCTTTCGGGTATTTCTAAGATTTCTAATGCTTGACAGTTGGAAAAAGCACCGTAACCTATTTTGGAAAGCGAATTTGGCAAAATGACTTCTGCTAATTTTAGGCAACCGACAAACAAATTGCTTTCCAAAACAGTAATGCCTTCGGGAATGCTAATGCGGGTTAAATTTTTGCATTGATTGAAAGCTTGCTCTCCTAAGAATGTTAAAGTGCTGGGAAGTGATAGACTTGCTAAATTATAGCAAAAACTAAAAGCTGCTTGCTCAATTTTGGTAACACCGTTTGGAATAACCAGATTGGTTAAATTTTCGCAGTAAGTGAAGGTGTTGATTCCGATTTCCTCAATGCCGATGCCTTGTTGTATTTCGATTAGGTTTTGGCAATAACCGAATAGTTCATTGCTTAACTTTTTAACGTTTCCCGGAACCGAAATATTTTTAAGATTTGTACAATTTTAAAAAAATTTTGTCCCCAACTTGGAAACGGAATTTGGAAGAAGAAGTGATTCCAGTTTATCGCAAAAAGCAAAAGCCGAATCGTTGATTGCTTCAAGGCCATCTGACAGAATAATTTCCGATATTTGACAGTACATGAAGGCTTCTTTGCCAATTTCCTTGACGGTGGAAGGTAGGATTATTTGGTCAATATTTGTCCCGAAAAAGGCTTTCTCACCGATTATTTTTACCGGTTTGCTTTTGATTTGGCTAGGAATATTGACTGTTTTTTCTTCTCCGGTGTAACTGGTGATTTCAATATAGTCATTATATTCCAAAAAGGTGAACATGTTTTCTGCGTTTTTCCATATCGCAATCAATGTAATATCGTCTTCAAAAGTAAAGGTAAAAGGAACTGTAACAATTGACTCATTTAAGGACCAACCGATAAAAATATAATCATCTCTAACGGGGGTTGGCAAGGTATCGATTGTTTCGTTTTTATTTACGTATAAACTTTCAACTTCGTTACCGCCAGTGGAGTCAAAGAATACGAAAAATTTACCTTTTTGCCATTTGGCATATAGAGTAATATTTTCTTTAGGAAGAATGTTTTCTGTTAACGGAACAGTAAATTGGGAATTTTTGAACCACCCCTCAAAAATATAACCTTCCTTGGTTGGGGTGGGGAGGAAATGCTTGGAAATATTACCTTCGTTCGCAAGGGGTTGAATTATGGTACCACCATCTGTTTCAAAATAAACAAAGGTTTCCTCTGAATTGACTAACGAAAAAACAATTATTCCGATAGCAACTAAAATAATAAAACCTGCAATAGCAGAAATAAAAACAACACTTTTTTTCATCGATTTTTTCCTCCTGCACAAGTTAACCCCATTTTATCACTGGAAAGAAACAATTGCAATTGATTATTAAAAATTCGCTAAAAAATGTTTTATATTTAAAAGACCCACAAAAAGGCTTTCCACCAGAAAAGTCATTTTGTGGGTTTGAAAGTTGATTAAAAAAGTTATCTTAAAATTTTAAAAAGCGGTTAAAGGATTGCGCTTCCGCCGGTTATAATCCAACAAGCAAGAATTGCCACAGTAATGCTTCCGACATAGATGTTTCCCGTTTTGCGATAGGCTAGAGTGCAAATAATGCTAAAAATTAGAACCTGAGGAACGAAGACAATCATCAACGACATAAACGGACCACCGAATGTGGAACTGAATAAATGGTCAATGCCGGGACCAGCTCCCAAGAAGAACGGAATATATTCGATAAAAATCAATAACAAAATACCGCCTACCATCAATAAGGCATTTTTCCACCAACAAGCCAAAAAGCCCTTAAATCCCGGAAGGTTCGCACTCCTATTTTGCATTTGGGCATATATTTTGGAATTGTTGAGAATGAAAAAGATAATAAAAATAGGCAAGTAAACTAAGAATTGAAGGAATCTTTCCCCGGAAAAAGTTTTAAAGAAAGGCCAAATAAACCTAAAGTCCAACAAAAAGGCTTTTTCGGTTATAAATACTTGCAGATACATGAAGACTGTTAGGCATAGTGCTAATAGGGCGCTTTTTCCCAACAAACACCAATCTATTTTTTTAGGATAATCTTTGCCGGATAAACCGATATCAAAGTAATTGATTTCCTTATTGTGCTTTTTGGCGCTATACCACGGAATCACGGTAGTTATAATCATTACG
This sequence comes from Caryophanales bacterium UBA1427, assembly GCA_002329485.1. Lineage (GTDB taxonomy): Bacteria > Bacillota_I > Bacilli_A > ML615J-28 > CAG-313 > UBA1427. The sequence goes on from DCTZ01000038.1 coordinate 10,912, forward strand.
ATGATTAAAAATAAGTACCAAGAAAAGAAGCCGTTCCCGATGGTCATCCTAAAGATTGATTCCGGCAATGGCAGTAACCCATGTCCTAGTTGCGTCATAAACGGATAACTTAACCCCGCAATCAATACCGTTACAATTGCTCCTTTCCACCAAGCGCGTTCGCTTTTAACGTTTTTCGAACGGTGCTTTAAATTTTCCGGTTGAACTAAACTGTTAAAGAATGGTGTTTTTAATAAAAGCATTATTAAAGCCATGCTGCTGGTCAGGCTTGCCAAAGTGGCGAACAAAACCAAACACTCTTTAGTCCAAAAAACTTGATTAGTATTCTTTATGGATGTATCAAGACCGATTGCTTGATCCAACCACTCAATGGTTGTGGCTATCGCTTTTTTGTTATGAGTTAATAAGCGATGGTTGGTTTTTATCAATTCCCTTCTCCGAGCAGTACCGTTGGCAAAATCACCGTAGGTAGTGTTCCATTTTCCGCTTCCTACACCAACCCCTAAGAATTCGCTGGTTATTTCGTTTTTGATAACCGAATCGTTTACGGTTTGTTTGCTGTAGTCGCGAAACATGGCAAATTCGTCCCATTTTGCAGTGAGGAGAAGGACGTTGGGGAAACTAATGGCGGAAGAATCATAGGCGTCTTTGGTGAATAGTTCTCCCGCTTGCAGGATGATGGCTTTAGGGGCAATTTCGGTGCCCGAATAAGTAGCGCCAACACTCCAAGAAGCCCAAGTACCCATTGAATGGCCGGAAACGGCCATTTTCTTGTTATCAACAAAAGGCAAATTGGCTAAATGTGCATAGGATGCAATCCCGCCCATCGAGGAATCCAAAATGGCATTTCCCTCTTCATCTTGGGAATATTTATCGAGGAAGAACGACATATTGGAAAAATTCATCATTACTTTATAGCGCGACGGTCCCCCAATTTCAACATATGTTTTATCGTTTTCCGAATCTAAACCGTAATTTACCGTAACTTTTCGGTTGACATAACCGCGGTTAATCATGCTGATGGAGGTGTCACCGTGACCGAATTCATCGATAGCCATTACTACTAGGTTCCTGCGGGCAAGTTCCAAAGCAAAAGCTGCAGATGTTTCATGGTCGTTTTGGTAACCGTGAAGAAGAAGTACAGCTCCCTTTCTATTTGTCGCGCTTGCTGTTTTCGGTACGTATAATTTATAGGCAACTACTCCTTGTTTGGTTTTTCCATCCATGGTTTGATAGGTAGTTTCAATGGTGCCAAGCGAAACATCGATTTCGCCAAACCCGGTTTGGATCCCGTGGGCAATCCCCACGCTTAAAAATACAACCAAAATACTGATGATAAAAACAAGCCAAGTTTTACAGTTTTCTTTAATAAATTTCATATTACTATCCCCTTCTTTTTCATTTGATTATTTCCTACTTTTCCTTTATTTTATCATTATCTTTTTACCTAGTCAACGAATTATTTAGATTTGATTTAATAAAATAAAAAAATGGTTTGATTGGTAGCATTTGCTACAACCAAACCTGTGGTTAATTTTTATAATTATTTCAATATTTTTAAGTTATTGCCTGAATGCTGAATCTTTTGCTGATGGTTAGCTTTTTTTGATTCCCCGACGGATTCTTTCGCAAGCTTCGATGTGCATAATCCAATGTCTCGAAAAAGGCATTTTCAATAATCCTTTTACATCTTTGTTGCCCCAATAATCGATTAACCACTGGGCATTTTCATTTAGCGAAACGACTTTTGCTTTTTGAATTCTTTCTTTGTCATTCTTTGAAAAAGATTGTTTTAGGTTTTCAAAGGAAAGGGATTGTATTAAATTATTGGAGTTTTCGTAAACGTCCGTGATATATTCATATAAGGCATCAATGTTTAACTTTTCGGAAAAAAATCTAATTTCCTCTTTTACCAGTTCGTTGCCGGTGGTAATTAGAGGAGAATTTAGACGCTTTTGGTAGTCCTTTTCCAAAAATAAATCTTTTTCCTTCCCGTTAATCAAAATATTTGCCACAATATCTTCGATTCGGAAAATGTGGTAAAGGGAATACGCAATGGTTTTATTTTCATAACCTTTATGATTGGGAAAAGGCTGGTGGGAAAAAACGCTTAAAGTCAAATTGGCTTTCATTTCGCATACAAAATCAAAAAGGGTCTTTCGTAATTCCAATAAATAAGCAATACCTTGACCAAAGTTTTCTTTTTTAAGATGAATTTGGAATTCTTTGTTTAAATTGGACCAATTTTTATTCACTTCCCGGCCTCCGTTTATTTAAATTTTTTAAAAACAAAAAATGAAAAAAGGCCACAAATCAGAATAATTGCAACGACTTGTTGACCTTTGGTAAGTTTCTTTGTTTAATTTTTAAAAATTGTTCTAGGGGAAAAATCAAAGTCGCGTTATTTTGGGAATTACCCTTTTTGCCTGTATAAAATTTCTTCATCTGACTTTACTGAAAAACAACACACTTCATCTCCATTGATAACGGATTTGATTAAATCGACTTCAACAGGTTTTTGAAAGGCTGCTTCAAAATACTTGACAATACATAGCTTACGGTATGGTTTAATTTTTCAATCTAAATTAGTATATTCATAGCACTCTTCCGGTTTTATTTTTATTAGGCAAATAAAAGATACTTATTCAGAAGAGGATTAATATATCAAAAAATGGTACGCCCAGAGGGAATCGAACCCCCATCTACAGGATCGGAACCTGTCACCTTATCCATTGGGCCATGGGCGCATTTACGCCTAATATTATACACTATTTGCGACAAA
>DCTZ01000004.1 GCA_002329485.1 Caryophanales bacterium UBA1427
AAGGCAAAATACCATTTTTAAACCAAGCAAAAAGGATGATAGGCACCAAACAAATGACAACATCGTTCATCATCCGTTTGGTAGTGATTATTTTTTCATCGGAAGCCCGTAAAAATGGCCCAGTTCCTAAAGAAAATTTATTTGCCATTTTTTTCACCTATCCTTTCTTAACAGCTGCGGCTTTTTTCTTTTGTACAGCTGTTTTAGCTTTGACGACTGCATCGGTAATTTCCACTCTGGATGGACAAACATAGGAACACAATCCGCATTGAATACATTTTAAAGCGCCCAGTTCTTCGGCCAAATCGATTTCACCGGCATTGAAAGCCCGTTTGATTTCGGTCGGAGTTAAAAATGCAGGGCAATAATCCGCGCAACGTCCGCATCCCATGCAGGCCTGAGCGATGGATGTGGTGCGTTTCGGTAAAACGATGATACTGCCGAGGCTGGAACTGATTGCCATATCGTCGGTATAAATAGCCGATCCGGTCATCGGACCGCCAGCGATAAAATAAGCATCGCCCAATTCGTCGATATACCCACCGGCCCGCTCGATTAATTCGAGGGCTTTGGTGCCGATTTTAATCATAAAGTTTTGTGGCTTTTTGATGCCTTCACCGGTAACGGTTACGACTTTTTCAATCAACGGTTTGTTTTCTTCAACGGCATCGCAAACTGCAATCGTCGTGGCCACATTGTTGACAACGGCGCCGACCTCGCTCGGAAGACCGTTGTAAGTTTTATTCAGGGCACGTTCGACAATATATTTTTCCCAACCGGCCGGATAAACGTCAGGAAGCAATAACAAACTGATTTCCTTGCTTTCGGCCAATTTGGAATTCAAATGCGCAATTAAGGCTTGTTTGGTGCGTTTAATGGCTATTTGGGCTTTAGGCGCACCGGTGGCAATCATGATGTAACGGATACCTCTGATGAGCTTATCCGCAAAGTTTTGAATCAAAACCGCATCCGCCGTAATATAAGGTTCACATTCCGCCGCATTAATCAAAACCACGTCGGCCGGTTTGTTCGGAAGATACTTCACGTAAGTCGGAAAACCTGCTCCGCCTAAACCGACGATGCCGCAATTCTTAACCCGGTCGATAATGTTTTCTTTGGTTAATTCCGTTAACGGTTTACCGTAATCTTCGACCGCAGTTTCCTGGAAATCATTTTTGATTTCCAACATTTCGACCATTCGCGCAATCGGATGCCATACTTTTTTAACACCAACTACGGTGCCGCTGACCGGCGAATGGACCGGATGGGCAAAGCGATCTTCACGGAGAGCAACTACTTGTCCTTTTAATACTTTGTCCCCGGCACCAACTATGGCCTTTAATTGCGTAGGTCCGGCGATTAATGGTACGTAAACATACTCGGGATCGAGGTATGTTTGAATGGGGGCATCAGTTGACATCTTTTTCCGACCGTCAATATGAAGTCCCCGGATTTTTCTTAGCATAAATACTCCTCCTTGAGAATAATTAATTGATATTGGCTGTCATTAATGTTTGACATAACACTACATATTATACCATATTTAGTAGGTCGTGTAAAACGATATTAGAAACTTTCGCTATTGGTTAATCCTGGAAAACCAAGATAAAAAAGCCCGTGAAGGGCTCCTGAAAAGGGTCTTATAACATTTTGCTTTTTGGTTCGGCGGACATTTTTTGACCGATCAGTTTGGCTTGGCTGGTAAAATCCAAATAACGCTGATAATAGCGGTCGATTACTTCGGCGATTTCCGGAATGAACTGACTGACCAAACCCAAAAAATTTTCGTCGACTTTGTCCAATTTGATTGTGTATAAATACTTCATCATTTTGGTATGGTTAAACGATAAATCCGTCAAAATATTCCAGCAATCGTCCCTGCAAACCACGCCTGCCGCTTCCACGCTGAAACAACCGTCTTTAACCGGTTTATTGCAAATCGGGCATTGGTTGAACCGCGGATTGACCCCCAACAAATATAAAAGTTTCAATTCGAAAATCGCAAGAAGCGAGTCAGGGTATTGGGTGTTTTTCAGCAGATTCAATGTGTCAACGACAAACTGATAAAACAACTCGTCGTCTTGGTCGGCCATGGGAATGAGATTGATTTTTTCCAAAATGGCATAAGCGACAAACATCAGCTTAGGGTTTTCCTTGATGGACGAATAATAATCAAGCACTTCGCATTTGGTTAAAGTATTGAGTTCGCGGTTGTTTGTGTGCTCAAACTGAAGCAATGTCAAAGGAATCGCAAAAGCCCGCGTTTTACTGTTGATTTTTTTGGCGCCCCGCACAATCAGGTTTAACTTGCCCGAAGGGGTAAGCAGATTAATCAACGCGGCATTCTCCTGATAATCACTCGTCTTTAGCACGAGGCCTAAGGACTCTCTTTCGTTCATCATTATCTTCACCATTTAATTCCTCGAATTTGGCAAACTCCGCTTCTTCCACGCGTCTTTTTTCGCGTTTATAGCGGAGATAATCTTCGATTCGACCGGTTTCTAGAAATTTGCCCCAATAAGTTTCGGGATTGTTCTGGGATAAATGGTCATGTTTATTCATTGTTCAAACCTCCTTAAATATTATAGGTAGGTTTGACTCAATTTATTCTATTCATAACCGTATTCTTTTAAATAACGTTTTTTGTTGCGCCAATCTTCTTCAACTTTGACAAACAATTCTAAAAAAACTTTGTTGCCCAAAAATTTCACAATATCAAGCCGGGCTTGGGTTCCGATTTCCTTAATCTTGGCTCCCTTGGCGCCGATGATGATTTTCTTTTGGGATTGACGTTCTACCACAATCGTGGCACTGATATCCGTTACATTCGGATTCTTTTCGTTTTGTTTAAACCTTTCCACCACCACCGCAACACTGTGCGGAACTTCTTCTTCGGTCAAAAGCAACACTTTCTCGCGGATGATTTCGGCGACTACAAAACGTTCCGGCTGGTCGAGAATCTGGTCGGCCGGATAATACAAAGGACCTTCTTCCAACCGGTCGGTAATCATTTTCAACAAGTTATCGATATTGAAACCTTCGGTGGCGCTGATGGTTATGCCACCGCTGAACGGATATGCCGCCTGATATGAGGCAATGTTTTCTTTCAGCGCTTCTTGGTCTTTAACCAAGTCAACTTTATTGATAACCAATATTACCGGTGTTTTAACCGCTTTTAAATATTCAATAATCATTTGGTCGGCCGGTCCGAGGGGGTAATTTCCTTCGATAACAAACAAAATGACATCCATGCCTTCCAAACTGCCTAAGGCGGCTTTATTCATGGTTATGCCTAGTTCATGGCGGGGTTTATGGATTCCCGGAGTATCGACAAAAATGATTTGCTCGTTTTCGGTAGTATAGATGCCTTGGATACGGTTCCTTGTGGTTTGGGCTTTCGGCGTAACGATGGCAATTTTTTGGTTAAGGAATTTGTTTAACAGCGTACTTTTGCCAACATTGGGACGGCCAATGATGGCAACAAAACCCGATTTAAACTTACTCATGGTTCATGTCTTCATCCTTAAAAGAATAAGGCAGCAAATCCGCCACCGTCATTTCCAAGGTATCGCCCTTCAGGTTGGTCAGCGTTACTTTGGCCGAAGGATTCATCAATTCCATCATCACCTGGCGGCATGCTCCGCACGGGGAAATCGGACGGTCGGTGTCGCCGGTTACCACGATTTCCAAAATATCGTCCTGACGGTAGCCCAAAGAATAAGCCTGAAACAGAGCGCTCCGTTCGGCGCAGTTGCTTAAACCGTAAGAGGCATTTTCGATATTGGATCCCATAATATATTCGCCGTTTTTCAAAACCAAAACCGCTCCTACTTTAAAATGGGAATATTTGGCATAGGCATTGGCAAAAGCTTTTTTAACCAGTTCAAATTTTTTATCCATGCTTTCGTTTTTTTACTTCCTTTCAGTACCTTTTCGTTCTATCGCTAGGCGGTTCAATATTTCGTCTTGCAAAGCAAACATCCGTTTTTCGTCCGTTTCGGTTTGGTGGTCGTACCCAAGCAAATGCAGCATGCCATGCAAAATCAAAAAGGCGAATTCGCGCTTTTCGGAGTGGCCGTAACTATCGGCTTGGGATTTGACCCGATCGGTATTGACAAAAATATCACCCAGTTCATAAGGCAAGTGGTCGTAACCGCTGTCCACTTCAGCAAACGATATTACATCCGTGGACCGGTCGATGTTTCGGTATTGTTTGTTGATTTGATGCATTTCTTCTTCGTTCACAAATATCACGCTCAAGACGTGGCGCCCCTTTACCTTTTCCACTTTTTTGACCATCCGCGCCAAACTCCGGATGACTTTTCTTCCGTTAAAAGGATAGTCGGGCAGATTAACGATATTAGTCCTGATCATTATCCAATTCCTCGTATTTCGCAATGATTCTGGTCACAATCGGATGACGCATCACATCCGACTTGTCGAAATGGATTAGTCCGATTTGCTTGATTCCGGATAAGAGTTTCACGGCTTCGACCAAACCCGACATCGACGTTTTCGGCAAATCGATTTGGGTAATGTCGCCGGTTACAATCATCTTGGAATTAAATCCCAGCCGGGTTAAAGCCATGAGCATTTGGTTCCGGGTTGTGTTTTGGCCTTCGTCCAAAATGATAATCGCATTGTCGAGCGTCCGTCCCCGCATATAAGCAAGGGGAGCAATCTCGATGATGCCTTTTTCAATCATCTTTTCCGCATGCTCGCGGCCCAAAAATTCGTAAATGGCATCGTAAATCGGTATCAGATATGGATCGACTTTTTCTTTCAGATCTCCCGGCAAAAAGCCGAGTTTTTCGCCCGCTTCTACGGCCGGCCGGGTGATGACCAGACGTTTAATCCGATTTTTCTTAAGTTCGTTGATGGCAAAACCGACTGCCACCCAGGTTTTTCCGGTCCCGGCACTGCCGGTCGCAAAAATGACGTCTTTTTGGTTCAGGAGGTCGAGATAAAGTTTTTGATTCATCGTTTTGGCGTATATCGTCCGACCTTCATAGGTCGTTACTATCGGGTACTTCTTATCCACAAACTCGCACACTTGTTCGTAATCGTGATTGCGCAACATTCCGATAACCGTAATGATTTCGCGTTCTTTGACCGGCATATTGTTTTGGGCCAGCCTTGCCATAACGTCCAAGACTTTTTGCAAAAAGGTCACATCGGCGTTTTCCTCGGCATACACTTTTCCGGCCACCACGCTGATTTTAAAACCCAATTCGTCTTCCAACAAGGCGAGATTGCGATTCAACGGTCCGCAAACCGTTTGTTCGATATTTAAGTCGCTAAACTCATAGATTGGTTGATAGTTCATTATAAAAAGCCAACTCCTACATTTATTATCCTAGTTAGGTATCAACATTATACCATTTTTTTACCAATTAAGCAAGGCACAACAACAAAAAAAACCCCGGAAAGGAGAGAATGCTTTAATTAACTTTGGCGAAGCTTGCGATATTTTCTTCGGCTTGTACCAAAATCTTTACGCTGAACGATTCGGGATTTTCGGTAATTGTCAATACTTGGATTTTTTGCAACTGTTCGCTCGGGTGGGTTCTTCGGTTTTCAAACCTCGCGATTACTTGGCTTTGCGCAAAAGAAAGGGCGCTTGTTTCGTCATAGACGTTTTTAATCCAGGCTTTTTCGAAATAACTGATTCTGGCAAAGGAAAAAACCGAACCCAAACGAAAAAGGGGTTGTTCTTTAACGAAACTTAAGGCAAAGGGATTTTTCTGCATCCACACCGGCTTGGTTCCGAGAAAAAAAACGAAAGTACTGCGGACTTTTCCGGTATATTCTTCGGAAGCAATTTCTTTCGGAACCTCAATCGTTTCCACGGTCAGAGTTTGCGCAATCACGATGCCGCTTGCCCGAACGTAATTGTCCATGGCTCTTTCGTTGTTGTGAAACTTAAGATTTCCGGAAACAAGGACTTGACCGGGCTTAACCGCTTGGTCTTTAAACACCAACACCACGCCCCGTTTGACGTAAAACCGTTTGACGATTCCTTCTTTGGAAGCCACCAAATCCCCTTTTTGCGTCAAATCTTCAATCGGCGGCTTTGGAGCTTCTTCTTTTTCGATATCGATAATCAGCTTTCCACCGTTACGGGTTACGCCGATCCAGGCATAACAGGAATAGGTTTCTCTTAAGTTTTGCGACAGCTCGCTTACCGAAGATTTTAAGACATAGACCGGACCGAAACTTTTCAGATGCGAACGAACGTAGCGATACACTTCGGCGCTTTCCAGATTCTCGTCCGCAAATACAATCTCCCGGATAAAGAAATTGGAAGAAATAAACATTAAGCTTAAGAAGACAAGGCAAAACAAACCGATAGTGTGTTTGAAAAAAAGCCACTTGCTTAAGACCTGCAACTGATCGACAATAATGACTTCTTCCGTAATCCCTTGGTATTTCTTTGATTCCTTTTTGTCAGTCCAAAAACTTACTCTGTCGTCTTTAATTTCAACCAGCCGGGCTTTTCGGGGTGGCTTTTGCAAAAAATGAGATTTCGGCACGGTAATAAAAAAACGCTTAAACAACAATAATTTCTTTAATTTGGCCATAGATCTCTAAAGTGGTATTGTCCATTTTGGTGATTTTTAAAAACGAACCTGTAATCATATACTGGTCGATGACAATCAGCGATTCGGACAAATCCTTCAATTCGCGAAAGTTATCGATAATAATCCGTTTATCCTGTTCGAGCTTTAAAGAAAGCACGCTGTATTCGGGAATCAATTTCGGCATCAAAGTCACCCAAAGCAATATATGAGAAAAATAAAAAAACTATAACTCTCGGGCGGAAAGATTATAGTTTTCCATTGCTACTAGTGACGACCGGATTTACGCGCTGCACGGCGTTTTTCTTTGCGTACATCACTTGGTTTCATATAATGTCGTCTTTTACGGGCTTCAACAAGGGTACCCGATCTAGAAACATCACGTTTAAATCTCTTCAGAGCTTCATCTAATGTATCATTTTCTCGAACGATGGTCTTTGGCATTTTCTTTGGTCCCTCCTTCCGCACCTTAATTCCGAAATATTATACCTTATTTTAAATAATTTGTAAAACAATTGAGTAAAATATTTTTTATTGTCTAAATAAATCGGCCTG
>DCTZ01000012.1 GCA_002329485.1 Caryophanales bacterium UBA1427
TACACAAAATATTTTACACTATCCCCTATGCACCGAAGTACCCAACCGGCACCACCCTTTATTTCTTTGCAATCATTATACTATTTGAAACGAAAAGTCATTTCAACAAGGAATTATTCGCAATATTCCTATTTAAAGCGGCTGTTTCCCGATTAACTCGGAGCCAATTCTTTTTTATTCACTTTTGAGAGCTTTTCCTTAATATATTTGGTCCATTTGATATAACCGTAAGTTGTGTTGGTTAAGTAACCGAGTTTTAGGACCAATAAGACATATTGACCGGAAATGATGTTGATAGCGGCTTCGAGAAGCGCCTCCGCATACCACGCAATCCATTGCTCGCGGTAGCGGAAGAAAATAAACAGACCGTTGCAAATCCCGACGGCGCTTGCGCAGGCATCCAGATAAGAAACAGCGGTAGCAAGGCCTTCTTTTCCTTTAAACAAATCGCTGCTGATATCAATCCCCGCAATCAAATAGCCTATCACAATGGTCCAAACCGCAATCCCCGCCAAAATGGCCGCTTCCTGCCAGCCGGTTAATTTTCGGACCACCGTCAGTTCTTTCTTTTCTTCGTCTTTGTGCTTGGTCCAATTGATAAAACTCAAAATATCGATCGGCAGCCAGAAAAACAAAGTAACCGCCATCGTGGCAAAACGGTACATTAAGACGATGCAGATGAGGATTTCCAGGATTTCGACGACAACGGAAACGATAAAGTTCCAGCGGCTCTGCTTGGAGATCAGCAATTCGCAAAGAATATTGAAAAAGGTATCGAGCAGATAAAGGAGCATTATCACAATCCCGCTAACGCCGTTCGCGGATTCTTCGGGAAGGATAATCGAAACGACGGTGGCAAGCACCATGATGGAAATAAACCAAAGTTTTTCGTAAAGAGTGAATACTTTAGCGAAAAACAAAATTACCGAAAGCGAAATGCCCAAGATCAATAAACTGGTAGCCAAACTGAAAAGCGGGGAATACTTACCCGCATGCATGGTTTTGGCAGCCTGATATACCTCGGCTCGAGTCGGCGCCCGGTCCCGATGGACAAAATACAGCCTTTCCGAATTATCGGTTAAATAAACGTCGGCTTCGATGGTATGGTCTTCTTCCAAATTCAGCCATTCTTCGTAAGTATAAGAAACGATTAAAAAGGCTGTCCCGTCCGCCGTCTCATAGATGACATCGCAGACGGTCGAATCCTCGTCATAATCCTCTGCTTCGGCGTTTCTAATCATTTCCACGGTTTCCTCAAAAGTCCAGCTTTTCGGCTTCCGCCCGACTTTTATTCCCCCGGTCAAAAAGAGCGCAACCGATCCGATTAGTAACAGGAAAAATGCCGAAAGCTCGATAATTCGCAAAATTTTCTTGGGCTCGATATACTTTGTAAAAAAAACACCGAGGCGATTAAGTTTACGGTTTATTTGTGGTTTTAATCCTGCCTTATTCATACCTGTTCTCCAAAATATGTTATATTATAAATGATACCCGACAATAAAATCAACTAAATCAATTAATTTTCGTGCGAAATGTGGTATAATTCTAAAGGTGAAAAAATGATACTAGATAATATTAACCCAAAAATCTTAAACCTTAGCAAACAAGCCGAAATTGATTTGCAGGATATCTACCGGGAAGTGGAGGAAATCTGCTTATACAATTCGAACCGGATTCTATCGGCTTTTATTGCCAATAAAGTGGAATTTTCCGATTTTACCGATCGCAACGGTTATAACCATCATGATACCGGAAGAGAAAAACTCGAAAAAATCTTTGCTTCCGTTCTCGGTACCGAGGACGCTTTGGTAAGAGTTCAGATAATGAGCGGAACCAATGCCCTCTATTTGGCTTTTTCTGCACTCCTAAAATACGGCGATACCATGATTTCAATTTCGGGTAAACCCTACGACTCCCTGTTGGAAATGGTGGGGTTAATCGGAAATTCAACGCAATCACTCAAAGCAAACGGGATAAAGTATGAACAAATCGATTTAATCGACAATCAATTTGATGTTGAAAAAATCATAGCCCGATTGGCCAGACACGATGTCAGACTCGTGGCCATTCAAAGATCAAGGGGCTATTCCTCCCGCAATTCCCTAACCATCGCCCAAATCGAAGCAATCATCAAAGAAATCAGAAGCGTTAACGATGAAGTTATTGTCATGGTCGACAACTGCTACGGGGAACTGGTGGAACGAAAAGAACCGGGACACGTCGGAGCCGACATCGTCGTAGGATCATTGATGAAAAATCTCGGGGGCGGCATTGCGACTTCGGGCGGATATATCGCCGGAAGAGCCGAGTATATCGGGATGATTGCGGACAGGTTGACCGCTCCTGGCATTGGAAAGGATTTGGGAGCCAACTTTAACCAAAACAGCCACTTTTTCAAAGGCATATTTTTGGCGCCGAATGCGGTTAAGAGTGCTTTGAAAACTCAAATTTTTGCCTCCTACATGTTGGAAAAATTGGGATTCACAGATGTTTCGCCGAAATACAACGAATACCGGACCGATATCATCCAATTGATTCAATTGAAGACGAAAAAGAATCTGCTCGCTTTTGCCCGAAGCATCCAAGCCTCTTCGCCGGTCGATTCCAATGTCTATATTACCCCTTCGCCGATGCCCGGCTATCCTTGCGATGTGATTATGGCAGCCGGTTGCTTCGTGGAAGGAAGCACCATTGAATTAAGCGCCGATGCTCCTTGCGTCGAACCGTATACTTTGTACATGCAGGGAGGACTTACCTACGAATACGGTAAGTTAAGCATTATGAATGCTTTATCCAGGATTGTTGAAAACAAATAGAAAACAAACAAGGTTTATAACATATAAGAAAGGTAGGCTATGCTCAAAACCAAGGCCTGCTTTTTTTATTTGAACCTAAAAAAATGAGAAACGGTTCATTTCTCATTTTCGGGCTTATTAAAAGCTTTGATAATGTCCGCCGTCAATTCGGATAACGGTATTATTGATATAATCGGCAGCCTCGCTAACCAAAAATTTAACCAATTGGGCAACTTCCCGAGCTTCGCCGATTCTTCTTTTTAAGATTTTTGCCAATTCCGCTTGCATAAAATCTTCGTCGTAATCGGCAATTTCGTTTTCCGTATTAATCAAACCAGGCGCTATCGCATTGACATTAACGTAAGGGGCAAATTGGATGGCGAGATTATGGGTTAAAGAAATCAAAGCCGCCTTGGAAGCATCGTATTCCAATCCCATCGGATAATAAGTATTGATTCCGTTGGTCGAGGAAATATTGATGATTCTGCCCCATTTTTGGGTAATCATGTGACCAGCAACTCTTTTGGACGTCAGAAAAGCGCCAATCAGATTTACATCCAAGACTTTTCTGAAATCGGCAGCGGTTTTTTTATCGAAAAGATTGGGTAAATCGATTCCGGCATTATTAACCAAAATATCGACTCCGCCCAATTCCTTTTCGATAGAATCGACCATTCTGTTTACATCGTCTTCTTTGCTGACGTCGCATTTGATGACCAGGGATCGGACATTGAACTTGGAAATTTTTTCCTGCAGGGCAAAGGCCTCTTTTTCCGAAGTATGGTAATTGATTACGCAATCATAGCCCGCTGCTGCCAATTCTTCGATAATCGCCGCACCGATTCCCTTAGCGCTACCAGTCACTAATACAACTTTGCTCATCAGTTGTTATGCTCTACCCCAGTATGTGCCGTCAACCGTCGAGACAATAACCTTATCTCCTTCTTTGATAAATTGAGGCACTTTAATGCGTAAACCGGTTTCGAGAACGGCATCTTTGGTGGAAGTACTGGAAGCACCACTGACCGCATCCGTTGTTTGCGTAACCGTGAGTTCAACCTTTTCCGGAATTACCACATCCAACACTTCGTCTTCGAAACATGTCAAATATAATTCCATGCCTTCAAGTAAGAAGTTTTTGGAGAAACCGATTACCGATTCAGGCAATTCGTATTGTTCGAATGTTTCTACATCCATAAAATAATAAATGCCGTTTGATTCGTATGAATGTTGAACGAGTTTTTTGTCGATATGAGCCTGTTCAAATTTCATGTTGGTATTAAAGTTTCTTTCCAAAATAGTGCCGGTTCTTAAATCCTTTAATTTGGTTTTAAGGATTGCAGCACCTTTTCCGGGTTTTACATGCAAAAAGTCAAGAACAACATAAAGTTTCCCGTCAATAATCAATGTTAAACCTGTCTTAAAATCTCCAGCTTCAATAGTCATATTTCTATCTCCTTGTTTTAAATTTTAATTTTGAGTTTATTAATTAATATCAATTATTTACGCCATATTATACCAAATTTAAAGAAAAATTTCTACTAATTAATTCAATTAGTTTTTTTCCTGAATTTAATGCTGAGTTTTACCCCGAAGTG
>DCTZ01000015.1 GCA_002329485.1 Caryophanales bacterium UBA1427
TTTGCCAAACAATCTTTAAATTTTTTTTATTTTTTATCCGAAAGCAACATCGAGAATCATCATAATGATGAAACCGGCCATAAATCCGAACGTTCCCATATGGGAATGTTCGCCCAAACGCGCTTCCGGAATCAGTTCTTCGACCACCACGAAGATCATGGCACCCGCCGCAAACGCCAAGGCCCAAGGCATAATCGGAGTAAGGACGGCCGCCAAAAAGACGCCGAGGAGACCGAAAATCGGTTCGACGGCACCGCTTGCCATTCCGTACAGGAAGGAACGCCGTTTGGTTGAACCTTCTTCTTTCATCGGCAGCGATATGGCCGCCCCTTCCGGAAAGTTTTGGAGTCCGATTCCGAGCGCGAGACCCACAGCAACGGCCATTAAACCGACATCGCCGGAATTTTTCAAAGCAAGTCCGAAAGCCAGACCGACCGCCAAACCTTCGGGGATATTGTGAATCGCAACGGCTAAATACAGTAAGGTTTGCCGTTTAAAAGACGAAGGCGGACCTTCGGGGTCTTTGCTGTCCATGTGGATGTGGGGGATAATCTTGTCAATCAACAACAGGAATAATCCGCCCAAAATAAAACCGATGGTGGCCGGAACCCACGGGATATTACCGATGGCTTCGGCTTGTTCCATGGCCGGTAAAAGCAGCGACCAAATCGAAGCCGCGGTCATAACTCCCGCCGCAAACCCCAAAAAAATCCTCTTAAAGCTTAGGCTTAAGTTTTTCCGGACAAAAAAGACGCAGGCGGCTCCCGCCGTGGTCATTAAAAAGATGAACAGTAGACCGAATGTTGTAAGTAAATAAGGATTGATACTTGTCATATTCCACCTCTTGTAAAAATATCATACCTTCATTTTTCCGATGTGTCAATCATTTTAATAATAAGAAAAGAGGCATCAAATTATGCCTCCCAAATCAACTTTTTCTTTCGGGTTATTGGACGTTGTAACCGCCGTGCTGTTTCATGTATTGATACAGTTTTTCCCCGTGTTCCTGTTCTTCTTTTTGAATGTGATTTAAAGCATTCCGGATTTCCTTTTGCCCGCATTCAAAAATCACGGTATCGTAAACACCCGATACGTACTTTTCGTTGTTGAGTAAATCCTGACAAAGATCGATATCGGCTTGGACACTTTTTTGGGTTTCAGCCGGTGTCGGTTCCGGATTCTTTTTTCCCCACTGGCCGGTGACGCCGGTTTGACCGGCGGAACTCGCTTGGTTAACGGGCGGAACCGTGCCGGATAAAATTTGGTTCACGGTATCCAGGTGCTGTCTTTCCTGACCGAGCAGTTCGCCGAAGGTTTGTTTTAAAGCAGGGTCGCTTGCCCGATTTTGGGCTTCGGTATATTTTTTGATGCACCATTCTTCATGACTTTTCAAATCCTGCAACAACATTTGCTCTTTTTGCGTTAATTTAACAACCATATTTTCGCCTCCACGGTTATTATGAGTAAAATTTACAAAATTATGCAATCTTTCTTTGGGTTTGTTTTATACATATTAGCGGTTTTTCCCCCCATACTAATAAAAAAGTTTTTAAGGAGGTTTAAATAATTGAAGGAATTTAATCTGTCATGGAAAGGCCATCTCCTCATTACGATTCTTTTTGGACCCATTTGGGGCGGAGTAATCCGCATTATCCGAGGAAAAGTCCTCATCGGTTTGTTGTACATGCTTACTTTGGGTTTCTTCGGGATCGTTTGGGTAATCGATATCCTGACTTTAATCTTTCAGCACAATATGGTTTTTTTAGCCTAAAAAAGATATTTTTCGTGCGAAATGGCATCAAATATGATATAATTAGACATAATTCGACAAGACAGGAGATATTATGTTTTTATTTGATGAAAAGTATCGCACCTTTGAAATGTTTTCTTTATCGCACCTATTGGTAGTTCTTTTGGTTATTGCCATCATTTCTTTAATCATTGTTTTCCGAAAAAAACTAAGAAACTGTTCGACCATCGACATTATCTTTCGCAAGACCATAGCGATTACCATGTTAATCATGGAACTAGTCTTCATCCTTTGGAATCTGAATAAGGGCGATGCCAGCTTGGATTTGCTGCCTTTCGGTCTATGCGCCATTTCGATGTATACGACTTCCATTGTCCTTTTGACCGACAACGAAAAACTCTTCCGGGTCATTTTCCCTTGGGCCGTTACCGGAGCGGTATTGTCGCTGATTGTGGCCGATCTCAGTTACGATTTCCCGCATTTCCGCTTCTTCCACTACTTCGGCAACCATTCGTTCTTTTTAATCGCCCAAGTGTATTTGGTCTTTGTCAAAGAATATAAAATGAAATACCGGCACATTTTGCATTCATCGGGTATTTTAATTTTCATCGCCTTTATCCTTTATTTTCTCAACAAAGCCCTCGGAACCAACTACATGTTCTTAGCCCAGCTTCCTGCGGAAGTCGAAGGCATGTTTTCGTGGCTCGGCAAACTTTGGGTTTGGGGTTTCGGCGTCGCCATCTTTATCCTGTTCAATTTATGGTATCTGTTATTCTATAAACTCCCCAAAGCCAAATGGTGGAAAAACCAAAAAGCTGGCGAGCAATTAAATCAGTAAAAAAAAAATAAGCCAAAACCGCATACATCAGCCGGTTCTGGCTTTTTTTTATTGATTTAACTTTTGCAAATAAGAAATTAAAATATCAGCCGATTTTTCTAGGTATTTTTGATCGGTTTCGTCAAACCGGTTTTCGGAATAGGAGTCAAGATCCAAAACCCCGAACAGTTCTCCCTTTATAATGAGAGGAACCACGATTTCGCTCATGGTGCCTTCATCGCAGGCGATGTGGCCCGAAAACCTATGGACATTGGGAACGACGATTGTTCTTCTTTCGGTCGCACTCGCCCCGCAAACCCCCCGGTTAAACGGAATCACGGTACAGGCGACTTTGCCCTGAAACGGACCCAGGATGAGAATTTCCTCTTTATTCAAATAGATTCCCGTCCACGAAACATCGGGAAGCATTTGGTGAATCAAGGCCACAAAATTGGCAAGAAGCGAAATTTCGTAAGCCGTATCGGCCAAGACCACCGGCATCACGGTTAACAATTCCTGATAGGTTTGTTCTTTGTTCATTTACATTCCCCACAACAACCAAACAAGCACATAACCGGTTATTACAGCAGCCAGCGTAAAC
Organism: Caryophanales bacterium UBA1427; assembly: GCA_002329485.1. Classification (GTDB taxonomy): domain Bacteria; phylum Bacillota_I; class Bacilli_A; order ML615J-28; family CAG-313; genus UBA1427. The sequence goes on from DCTZ01000015.1 coordinate 3,169, forward strand.
GGTATGCCAATTTTGGTAAATTGCTTGAACGATACTTCGTATCCTTCTTTCCGTAAAATACCGATTCCGGTGATATTGGCGGAAGCGCCGATTGGAGTCAAATTGCCGCCGAGGGTTGATCCGACCAGAAGCCCGAAATACAGCACAGTCGCCGAGGATGGATCGAGGCTGGCCGAAAGCGTGGCGATAACCGGTAGCATCGTCAAAACATACGGAATATTATCGATAAAGGCGGATAATAATACTGATACCCAAACAATAACCGTATAGATGATAAAGACATTGCCGCTGCCGATTTTACCGATTAAATTGGCAATCGCATCGATAACCCCGGCTTTACTGATGCTCGCGATAACGATAAACAAACCGGCAAGCAGTAACAGGGTAAAGTAGTCGATGGATTTGACCACTTCGACAACACCTTTAAAGTTTTTGGTCTTCAGGATTTTCCAAAGCATTCCGAGTAAGAGTAATGCCATGCAAATAAGACCGTTCTTATGCGAATCGACAAAAGCATTGTTGAAATTAATAAACGAAGCAATAATCAACAAACCAATCATTCCGACCAATAAATAGGTCGGAAAATATTCGGTTACGAGCGTTCGCGGACCTTTGGCAATTCGTTGGCGTTCGTTTCGGAAAAGAATCAACAAAACGATGGAAGTGGCGATGGCACCAAATTGCACAACGAAGAATAATCCCGGACGGTTTTCGTACCAAAAGAAATCTAGGAACGTCATGTCGAGTGCACCGCCCAAAAGAATCGAGGTCGTGTCGCCGACCAAGGTAGCCGCACCTTGCAGGTTCGATGCAACGGCGATTGACACAATAATCGGAACAGGGGAAATTCTTAACTTTTTGGCTACATCGATTGCAACCGGCGCAACCATCAAAACGGTGGCGACATTGTCGACAAAGGCCGAGATGAGGGACGCAAACAAGGCAAGTGCCACGATACACCATTTGACATTCGGGACTTTTTCGATGATGATATCTGCCAAAAGCGCCGGCATCTTCGATTCGATAAACAAGCCGACAATTCCCATCGTCCCCGCAATCATCATCAAGACATTGAAGTCGAGCGAACCGAGGATATCTTTTAACGGCATGATGCCGACGATGATAAAAACGGCAGCCGAAGCTAAGGCAATGTAAGCCCGGTATTTAGGGAAAGAAAGGAGCAGGGCATAAGTTGCCACAAATATTACTAACGCTAAACTCATGGTAAAACCCATAATAAAACCTCTTTTCTTGTTTTTGTTTCTTGCATGATGTCTAGCAAGATGGTTTAAGCGAAATACGTTATGATTATAACATTTTTCGAGCGTATTTCCTAGTGTTTTTATAAAAGAAAAATACCCGTGTTTTCCACAATGTTTTCGAAAAGGAAATTTTATCGAAAATAAAGCAAATAAGTTAACTAAAGTTTACTTTTTTGTTATAATAGAAGGGAAAGGAGAGAATATACCTTAATGAACAAATATCCATTTACATTGGAAAAATTGCCTTATGCTTACGATGCATTGGAACCGATCATCGATCAGACCACCATGCTTCTTCATCATACCAAACACCATCAGAGTTACGTAAACAATTTAAACGGGGTTTTGGAAAAACACCCCGAGTTGCAAAATCGCTCTTTGGAGGATCTGTTAACGAACATCGACAGTTTGCCGCTTTCGGCCCAGACTGCTGTTCGCAATAACGGCGGAGGTGTCTTTAACCACAACCTCTTCTGGCAAAGCATGACCAAACCCAATACTTCTTCACCGAGCGCAGCCTTTTTGACGCTGTTAACTCAGGCATTTAAATCCTTCGAGGACTTTAAGCAAGCCTTCAAACAGGCGGCTCTGAGCCAATTCGGTTCAGGTTGGGCGTGGCTCGTCAAAGACCAAAACAGTCAATTAAGCATCGTCACGACGGCCAACCAAGACACGCCGTTAAAACTCGGTTTGACACCCCTTCTTCCGCTCGATGTTTGGGAACATGCCTATTATCTGAAGTACCAAAACCGCCGACCGGAATATATCGACAACTGGTTCCAAGTCATCAATTGGCAGGCAGTGGAAGAACGCTTTTTTAAGTAATCAAGTTAAAATTTCTTCATATTCCTTTGGAGTTGCTTTCTAACCCATCCTCCCGGGTTGAGCAACTCTTTTTTTGAAAAAAATCGTCAAAGCCAAGATTGTCTGCGATGGGGTATAGAAAAACCAAATGAAATTAAACGGGATAGCGTTGATTTTGGAGATTAAGGAATCCGGGTTAAGATCAGCATAGCGGGTCAAAGCGGACAATCCCACAAAGATATCGCAAAAACTAAAAAGCAAAAGTCCTATCCAAAACAATGGGTTGTTTTTACGGCTCAAAAACGCAAAAATGATATTGGATACTAGCAGAGCAAAATATCCCCCCGCAAGCACCACATCAGGGGCGGTATTTTCTTTAAACAACAAAACAGCGATGATAATAACCGTTAAAACAAGCCCGCCCTGCGAAATAAGCTGAATGGTTTTACCTTTTTTGTCTTTGACAACCAACAATCTGGTAAGGTATGCGCTTTGCGTGCCGATAAAGAACACCAAAGCAAGCGTATAGTAATCGTCAAGCAAAACGAGCAAAATATCGGCCAAGACCGTAAAAAACAAAGCGATTCGAAGAAACCAGGCATCAAAAGAAAAATCTTTTATTAACCAAGTAAACAAAAAGGAAAACAGAACCGTCAAAAAATAAAAGACGTTTTCTTTCGGAAGCGAAAAACCCATAAAAGCCAGATACAGACCTAAATTAACCGCCAAAAAAACGCCCGCTTTCCACTTGTTTTCTTTCGTCAAATCATGCATAAAATATCTCACCTGCTTTTTTTCTTTCTTTAATCATACCATAAAACAATAAAAAAATTATATAAAACTATCACGAAACGAAAAAGAATGGTATAATATTCTAGAAAATTTTAAGTAATTTTTTCCTATTTGGGGAGGTATTTTTTATGATTGTCAGGTTATCCGAAGTCACCAAAACGTACCGTAAAGGCGTCAAAGCCTTGGACGACTTAAGCTACGAAGTCCGGGAAGGTGAGATTTTCGGTTTGTTGGGACCGAACGGCAGCGGAAAAACGACTTCCATCAACTGCCTTTTGGGTCTATTGAAATTCGAATCAGGCACAATCGAAATCTTCGATCAGCCGATGGGGCCCGACCGCTACGACTTAAAAGCGCAAATCGGGGTCATCCCGCAAAATGTTGCGGTGTTCTATGAATTGACGGTAGAAGAGAATATCGATTATTTTTGCGGGTTGTATGTCAAGGATAAACAGCGTCGCAAGAAACTGGTGGACGAAGCGATCGAGTTTGTCGCTTTGGGCGACTATCGCAAGGTTCACCCGAACAAACTGTCCGGGGGATTGCAAAGAAGGCTTAATATCGCCTGCGGCATTGCCCATAAACCCCGCTTAATCATCTTCGACGAACCGACGGTCGGGGTCGATCCCCAAAGCCGTAACAATATCCTGGAAGGCATCAAACGCTTGAATCAGGAAGGCGCAACGATTATTTACACATCCCATTACATGGAAGAAGTCGAACAGCTCTGCGATTACATTATCATTATGGACAAGGGCAAAGTCATCGCCCACGGAAACAAAGAGGCCTTAAAGAATTTGATTATGCTCGGGGAAACCATCGAAATCAAGGTGGAAGAACCGAATGACGAGTACTTAAAGCCGATTCGGGAACTTCCAAATGTACTGGAAGCAAATTTCAAAGACCATACCTTAATCGTCAAAAGCGGCAAAGGCGCGACCAATATCCCCAATGTTTTGGCTATTTTGAACGAACACCGGGTAAAATACGGAACACTTTACTCAAGCCTTCCGACGTTGAACGATGTGTTCCTGGAATTAACCGGCAAAGGATTAAGGGATTAAGATGTTTTGGCTGATCAAAACCCGATTAAGAGTCTTGATTCGCGACCGTGCGAATCTGTTTTGGTCTTTCATTTTCCCGCTTTGCCTCGGCACCTTCTTCTATCTCGGATTCGGCAATCTCTTGGGTGATTCGCCTTTTAATTCGATTAATTTGTATATCGCAAGCGACTATTCCGATGCCAATTTGGCCGAAGTTTTGGCAGCAATCGATGTCGACGAAGAAACCAAACTTTTTAAAATCAAAGCGGATTTTACCAAAGAGTTTTTGGAACAAAAACTTACCGAAAATGCCATCACCGGTTATTTGTTTGTCGAAAACAACCAACTCTATTACCGGATCAACGAAAACGGCATGGAGCAAACCGTCACAAAGAGCGTCTTGGACCAATATGTCCAAATATCTCAGGTCATTTTGCAGGTGGCATCCACCAATCCGGAAAAAGTGGCATCGGTCACCGATTCTTTGCAAAACGACCATCGGTACCTGGAAACCATCCGCAGCAAGCGCCAGGCTTCCAGCGATTCGATGTACATCTACTTCTATGCTTTGATTGCGATGACCTGCACGTACGGCTGTTTTTGGGGAATCAGCCTGGTAAACGACACCCAGGCCAATCAATCTGCTCTAGCCGCTAGGATTACAAGCGCACCGACGCATCGGCTGAAAATCATCGTCTCTTACTCGCTCGCCGCATTTATTATGCACTTTTCGGGATGTCTGATTAATTTCTTCTATCTGAATTATATTTTGGGAGTCGATTTCGGGGGCAATATTCCGCTGATTATCCTTGTGATTTTTGTCGGAACGCTGTGCGGGATTGCCTTCGGAGCATTGCTTTCTTCCCTGATAAAAGTCAAAGGTAACCAAAAAGACGGAATCATCGCGATGATTACGCTGGCTTTGAATGCTTTATCCGGGCTGATGTTTCCGGACCTAAAGTATCTAATTGCCAAATACATTCCGTTTCTGGGTTACATCAACCCGTCTGCTTCGATTACCGATGCTTTGCATTGCCTGTATTATTACGAGGGACTTGGCCACTACTACTTTTACTTGCTTTTATTATCGATCATGACGGTTATTTTTATAACCGGATCGTACCTATTTATGCGAGGTAGCCGTTATGATAGTATTTAAGCTGTATTTCAAAATTGTCTTAAGCGCAAAATTCCTTATCTGCGTCTATCTGGGTATTTTTATGGCTTTGGCTATCGTAACCTCAACAACTCAGTCGCCCGAAAAAGTTTATTCGGACCAAAAAATCGATATCGCCTGGGTCGATAAGGATGCGACTTCGCTTACGGAAAGCCTTAAAAACTATATCGGAAATTTTGCCATTTTCGAGAAAATCAAACCGGAAAACGTGGACGAAGCCTTGTTTTACCGGGATATTCTGGTCTACATCGAAATCCCGGCCGGGTTTACCGATAAACTTGCCACACCTAACGAAGACACAATCAAAATCAAAGCCGTTCCCGGAGCGATGGGAGCATACAATATCGAAACGGCCCTTAACCGTTATCTGAATATTGCCCGCAGTTTCCAGGAAAACAATTTGTACGAAGGTTCCCTGGTAGCGGAAGTCGAAAAAGCCTTGGAACATTCCATGAGTGTCCAGATGACCAAAAGCAAAGTGAACAACTTTACCAACATCACTTTCTTCTTCGGCTATGCCTGCTATATAATCATGGCTTTGTTGATTCCTTTGGTCGGATCGATTATGAGTTCGCTCAACGATTTGGAAATCAAACGGCGCAATATCCTGGGAGCCATCTCCAATACCAAAATGCAAGGGCTTTTGCTTGCATCCAATTTAATTCTGGGACTTATGCTGATACTGATTCTTTTGAGTTTGGGGATTATTTTGTATCCTGATACTTTGTTCACCAAACAAGGGCTTATCTTTACCGTCAACGGGATGGTTTTTACCGTAACGATAATTTCGCTTGCTTACGCGATTTCGACCGTCTTTCGTTCGCAACTTCTAATCAATGCTTTGGGAACGGTGATTTCTTTGGGTCTTGCCTTTATTTCCGGAATATTTATTCCTCAGGCTTTGTTGGGCAAATCGATTCAAAGGTTTGCGGCTATTTTCCCGAGCTTCTGGTACATCAAAACGAACGACCAAATTCAGGCCATCAACTCCTTCGCCTATTCGGCGATGAAACCATTTTATCAAAATATGTTGATTCAGGCTCTTTATATCGTTATTTTCTTAGGTATTACCTTCTTCGTCAGCAAAAAACGGATGCGAAGCGAACAGTAACGGTGCATACTAAAGGTAGCAAAAACGGTGTTTACGGAAAAACACATTTTTCCAAAAACACCGTTTTCTATTTTTGCGGTAAAATTTTTCGACATTTTTTTCATATTTTGTTTTTAAAAATTTAAATAAAATGCTATAATTTAATCGTAATTTGTCATTCTTAATGGTCCCTTTTCTTTTGGAGGTAGCTGATGTCTAACAACTTACGAAAACTCGAAAAAGTCTTCTTAAAAATCAGCGATAATTATCGGCATGTTATCCTTGTTTCCTTGATAATCCTCATTCCGAGCGTTTATTTATTGGTCTATCGGACGGGAGGGGCAAAATATGTTTATGCCCATCTGATGTATATTCCGATTGTTTTGGCGGGGCTTGCCCTCGGAAATCCCGTGGGTGCCTTTACCGGATTGGTTTGCGGAATATTCTTGGGACCTCTGATGCCCCTTGATACCCACACCGGGGAACCCCAAATGGCCCTCAATTGGATTATCCGGCTGATTGTCTTTATTTTTATCGGATTTTTAAGCGGTTTTTTCACAACGGTTATTCGCAACTTTTTTAAGCAGTTTTCCCAATACTTATCGACCAATCCCGAAACCAATATCGAAAACACCAATTATATTACCAATAATCCCCTTCCATCAAAACCCAATCAAACCTATTTAATCGTCACCATTTTGATTTACAATCACGAAAAAATCGTAGGTTTGGTCGGAACCGATGTTTATAACCAATTTTTGCGCACCTTTCACGCAGCGGTAAAAAATCAGCTGAAGGATTCCGTCTGTTATTTTGTCCAAGCCGAAAGCAATAAATTGTGGCTTGTCATGGAACTTAACGATTTCGATCAGGATATGGATAATCTCCTTGGCGTTTTGGCCCAACCGCTCAATTCCGCGACTTACCCCTTCTACGTCGATTATTCGCTCGGCTGTACGACGGTTCAGGGCAGCGACAAACTGAAACACTTTTCCGTCTACAGCCAGGCCGATGAAGCGGCTCTTCTGGCCAAAATCAGCGGCGCAAGGTATGAAGTTTACAACTTGGAAAAAATGCAAAAAGAAACCGATTTTAACCTGCTCGGGGAATTCCAGAAAGCTTTGAAGGAACACCAAACCCATTTGGTTTACCAGCCGGAAATCGACCTCAAAACCAACAAACCGTTTTGTTTCGAAGCTTTGATCCGCTGGGAACATCCCGATTACGGCCTTATCATGCCTAACCGTTTTATCCCGTTAATCGAACAAACCAATCTGATTCATGATTTGACCGATTGGGTTTTCACTCAAGTCATCGAAAAAATTCTCGAATTTCGGGATCACGATATCGACATTATCATGTCCGTCAACATCTCCAGCAAAAACTTAGCCAATCCGAACTTTTTCAAATCCGTCATCAGCAAGCTCAGAGAAGCAGCCATCGATCCGTCGCAAATCATTTTGGAAATCACCGAATCCCATTTCATGGTCAATCCCAAAGAAAACATCAACGTGCTCAATAATTTTGTCAAAACCGGCATGAGGATTGCGATTGACGATTTCGGAACCGGCTACTCTTCGCTATCCTTGCTCGGACAGCTTCCGGTCAAAATCATCAAAATTGACCGTTCGTTTATCAGGGATATCGACTTGGATGCGACCACCTATCATATTGTCAGTGCCATCATCGATATCGCCCACAAATTGGGTTGCAAAGTCGTGGCAGAAGGCATCGAAACCAAAAACATCCACGATATTGCCAAAATCTTAAAAGCCGATTATACCCAAGGTTTTTATTATTCCAAACCGATTCACCGCGACAAAGTAATCGAATGGTATAAAAATCAAGTCGGCGAAAAATAAAAGGTTCTTTCCAATAAATGGGGAAATTCCCCATTTATTTTAAAGAGCCTAAATTTCTCCGAATTATTTCGTTACAAACGGTTCCGGATAAGCAATTATAATCCGTACCAAATAGGTCAAAAGAAATATCGCAATCAGCAAAACCCAAATCAGGTTTTTATAATATAACCGTTTCAACTTGAGGTTTTTACGAATAAGAAAGAGAATTGCGATAACCGGTAACAGCCAAAATAAAGGATGAAAAGAAAAGGCTTCCGAAAGCTTTCCCTTAAAAAAAGACAACCAAGCCCTGGTTAACCCGCAGGCCGGGCAGGGATAATTGAAAAGAAAATAAACCGGGCAATTTGGTTTACCCAAAACCCTTATAATTATTGCGAAAAGCAAAAAAGAACCCACCAAAAGGCAAATATACCAATAGCGGGCTAGTTCTTTTACGGATTCTTTTAAATATTTCATTATTCGCGCATGACTTTTCCTTCGGCATCTCTGAATTCTTGGGAAGCAAGAATGACGATTCCGTCAATAAATCCCCAAATAGCGCCCGCCCCGCAGGTAACAATCGTTACAATCAATTGCGCAACGGCTATTCCCGTATGACCGGAATAGAAACGTCCGACACCGAAACCGCCAAGAAAGATTTGCAATAGACCGCAGGTTAATTTGCTTTTGGAACTGCTGTTTAAATCCGAATAATCTTCTTTCCTAACGGCTGCTCCGCATTTTACACAAAAAGCTGCTTGATCTTGCAATTCATTGCCACAATATTCGCAATATTTCATATGATTACTTCCTTTCTTCCTTATTATAATATGATTTTATCAAAAAAATAAAAAAATACAAGCAATTACATAAATAATCGTTTTTTCGGCATTATTTTTGCGGTTTTGATATAATACTACCGTTAAATTTTAATAGGGTATTAAAGGAGTCAAAGCGAAATGAGCGAATTATTCGAAATGACGATGGTAATCCTCTTTGGCATTTCCTGGCCGATTAACATCGTCAAAGCCTATAAAGCCAAAACCGCAAAAGGCACAAGCATCCTCTTCTTGGCTTGTATTTTTATCGGGTATTTATGCGGGATACTGAGCAAAACCATCGCCCATAAAATCACTTATGTTTTCATCTTTTACATTATCAATCTTCTTATGGTCGGTTTGGATATCGCCCTTTATTTCAGGAATCTGCATTTTGACAAACATTTAGCACTTAAATAAAGGCTACCATTAGGAAATAATTAACCGAACCAAAAAGGTCAAACTTTGAATTGTAAAGCAACATGCTAATAGAAAATTTGCGCACAATCATTGGTTTGGCTTTTTTATTTTCTGAAAAGGATTATTCCCAAAAGCATTAACCCGACCCCGATGACTTTACGCCACTCGAAAGGAATCTTTTCGGTTCCAAAGAATCCGAAAGCTTCGATAATTCCCGATGTCAGGAGTTGCGCGATTAAGATCAACATTGTCGCATAAATCGGTCCGAGTCCACCGATGCTTTTGATTACCGTAAAGGTAATTAAAGCTCCGATTATTCCTCCGAGCAAATAAACTTTATTTTCCACGTCAAACACGCTTCCCAAGGAACCGTCTTTTTTCCCAAACCAAATCAAAAGCGAGACCAAAAATGCGCTCAGATGAACCCAAGTATTCGTGGCCCACATGTTGGATGCTTCCATTACTTTGGTATTGAATACACCCTGAACACTCATNNTCCCAACAAAAAAATCACCTCATTAAATTCTCCAATTAGTATGAGGTGATTTTTTAATTTAAATACTTGTTTATTGCCCGGAAGGATTATTTACGATTCCGATGAAAAGCGGAATATGTTCTTTGTCGTAGATGACGTAAAGGAACGGCCGGTCAAATTGAATTGTAATCGGTTGAACCGGATTAACCGATGTTATTTCTCCGGTAACCTGCGTTACCGCAGCTGCTTTAACGCCGTTTTGGTCGAGTTCGACGTATGCTTTTTGGTTGTAACCCGAAACATATACCGGAATCCTTTCATTCACTTTGGTAAATCCCCGATTGGCTTGATTAAAGATGTCGTTAATGCCCAGTTTTTGCGAGGCGGAAATTAAGTCGCAATCGAAACGGTAAGCAAATTTAGGAATCACGGAGCAGGCTATCGTGATCGTTACGTCGGCTTTTTTGTTATAAAGCGACAGAGTCAGGATTTCTTTCAATATTTCCAAATCGTTTACCAAGTCAAAAGGACTTTCGTTTTCGTTAGGCAAAACGAATTGCATCGAATACCCTTGGTTAAAGGCTTTATGATAGCTTGTGAAGCGCGGGGACAAAAAAGCCGTTTCCGCATCCGAACAGTTCATGAAATCGACTCTTACGCTTTCGCCGCTTGATAAATAGAAATCGCCTTTTTTGGTGGTTTTGTCAAACGGTTTGAACCACGAATTTTCAAAATAGATAGTGTTAAACAACATAAAAACCGCACTGTCATCGCCCAGAAAATCTTCCGGAACCGATTTGATGAGGTTGCCCGTCATCGAATCGATCCACTTTTTGATTTTGGCGGCGGTATCGAGCGATTGCAAATCGCCGTTATAAGACAAAGTATAATAATATTCGGCCAAATCGTTTAAAAGGTCTTCTTTGACTGAAAATTGGTCATCGATCCAAATGGAGTTGCCAAGCAGAATTTTCTCATTTTCGCTTGTGATGTCGAACAATTTTTCATACATCTGCTTGGTATTGGTGCGTACATATTCAAGAGAAGGCATTTCCAAGGAAGCTAGGATTTCTGCAAAAGTTATCCCGTTCGTCATTTCCGAAAGCATTGCGAGTGTCAGATAATAACTGATAGGGGAAATTACGATATTCTTTTCGCTTTCTTCGATGATGGCTGAAGCGCTTCTAGCACAGAAATTTTGCAAAAGGGATACAAATTCGCTGTCATAATCGCCTAAGGATAGGTTTTTGATCCGATTAAAGTCGGGATTGATCGCATTACTGATTTTTTCGATTTTGAGGACAGTGCTTTTACCCGAAAGGGTACAGCCGGCAGTAAAGCAAATAAATAAAGTCAAAACTATAAATAAAACCGTCTTTTTGGACTTGAACAAAACACACTCACGCTCCTTTATTAATAGAACAATTTAAACTTTCTTTTTCTTGGTAAAACTTTTTTTGTCGGTAAAACCTCTTTAAAAAATCAATTATTTTAACAAAAAAACCTGTAGGTTTACTTTTTAGGTGTCGTTTTTAGTTGTATTTAAAAGTGATTACCTTTTTCTGATAAAATAAGAGGTGAGCAATAATCTTTTGTTTTTACTCACCCTTATCGCTAATAATTGATTTTCTACTCGATATCGGATCTTAAGCCTTTTTTAAGGGCTTCTGCCACCGCATACCAAATCGCAATACTCGAATTCGTGGCACCACTCACATTGGATACATCAATGGAATTATTTTTCTCCATTTCCGAAATCACGCTTTCTCCGTTTTTGCCGAAACCGTTTTGGTGTTCCAAAAGTTCGATTTTGATAATTTTATGATCTCTTACTTCGACATTTACTTTAACTTTGACAAAGGTTGTATCGGTTTCCCCGTAATAAATACCGTCTTCCACATAAATCAGATTAATCGGTTCAATCTTCAAAAGCGCAATTTCTTTCTCCTGTTTGCTTGCCATGCTTTGAATAACCAAAAAANNAAAAACAACAAAAAGCCAATAAACACATAGAATTTTTTCATACTTTCACCTAAAGCAATAATTTGATTTTGTTGGCGAAAGTCTGAATTGCTTCTTCATCGATTTGTTTGATTTGATTCGGAACCGTTTTTAACATGAATTTAATCAATAGTTTAGTAAAACCCTTGGCCTCATCAATGTGAATTTCGCCGCCAAAACTTTTCAGGGAAACAGCCTGTTCTTTGAACCAGGATGGCAAGGCATCGTCGATTATTTTTTGATAATCAGGCAAGGCGTGGCAAACATAAAAGGCCGTTTTTTTGTTTTTCAATACTTGGCTGTTTCTTTTAATCAATTTTCGGATGCCTTTATCAAGGCGTCCCATGCGTATGGATGATCCGAAGACCAAAACGTCATAGTCATCTAACTTGAAATCCTCGTTGACCGAAAAAACAAATGCTTCGGGAATAAGACTTTTTAAAATCCCGGCGCATTTTTTGGTTGTTCCCGTTTTACCCCCATAAATGATAGCTATTTTTTTCATTTTCTAACTTTTTCCTTTCTTTTTATCAACCAATAGAAACAAATCTTTTCCTTATTATATTCATGATGTTAAAAAAAGCAGTCGACATTTTGCAAGATTTTTTTATCAAATGAACCAATACAGAATAGCTAATTGAATTTGGGAAAACTTTACCGAAACGTTTTTCGCTTCGATAAAAACACATCCAGGAGTACTTAAGAAGTCATTTATTTATAAAAACGAGCCAATAAAATAACAAAAATCATTTCTTCCGAAAAATCTTTACCTATAATATAGCACTTTTTTAAATCGTCCACAAGCACTTTTATAACATTTTAATCAAAATCGAAGGAAAAATCCAACTATTGCCCGCTACCGCACCGTGCGATTGTCATATGATATATTGAAAATAAAAGGAAAAGGAAGGTTAAAAATGCAAATGACATTTCAATTATTACCATATACCATTCAGCCGGGGGACACATTGTTTTTTCTTGCCCAACGTTTCAACACGACCGTTGATGCCATCATGAGCGTAAATCCGGGACTAAACCCATATAATCTGTTAATCGGTCAAGTCATCTTGATTCCCATGAGGTAAAACATGTTGAACGTGCCCGTCAATGAACAAGTATTAAATCTAAACAACCTGATGCGCCTGTTGTGGGAACAGCACATCACTTGGACCCGTAACGTAATCCAGGATATCGTCTATGATGCTCCGGAAAAAGAATTTGCAATCTCCCGGTTACTCAGAAACCCCACCGATTTCAAGAACGCGCTTGCCCCGTTTTACGGGGAAGCAAATGCCACCACCTTTGAAGAGCTTTTAAAGGAGCATTTGGTGATTGCGGCGGAGATTGTAACCGCCGCAAAAAACAATGACACTAGTCAAGTCACAAAACTAACCACCCAATGGTTTGGGAATGCAGATGAAATTGCCAGATTCCTTGCAAGTATCAATCCGTACTGGAACTACCTTGAATGGCAAAAAATGCTTTATGATCATTTAAATTTGGTTAATTCAGAAGCAACCAATTTCTTAAACAGTAACTTAGAACAAAATGTTGCTTTATATGACGAAATGGAACATCAAGCCATGTTAATGGCAGATGAATTAACAAGAGGAATCGTAAGGCAATTTCCGCATCGCTTCTTCACAAGGAGAAACTGTTACTTTTATTAATTCCATTAATTTAAAGTGAGTTTAAAAAATCCGTTTCTTGATTTGCAACCTTCTGTTAAAATGGCTGGTCATGTTACCAAAACCTAAAGCAGAAGGTTTTTTTATTTTCAAAAATAATCAACCATAATAGGACTAGTTTTTTCCCTATTTTTGACAAATAAAAATCTATGAATTGGAAATTGATTGCTAAATAATCACCTTATGAGAAAAGTTTTTGTTCTTACTCTCCAATATTTCTTATGATAAAACTTGATTATCCAATAGGAAAAAGCTGACGAAAATTTATTACCCTTTTTTTAAAAAAAAAATTAAATCCGCGAATTGTTTTTATCAGTAAATCCGGTTTAGGGGAATTTATTCGTCCAATTTTGATAATCAATTATTAAAAACGGGAAGGAAAAAAGGAAAGCGACAATCCCAATCGCTTTCCTTTTCGAAATCTAAAAAACTTGCCTAACGGTCAATTTCCGGTTTCTTTGGTTTAATCAAAAAACTCCCGAGTCTTATATTACTGATAATTAATCAAACAAGGCAAATTATTCATCATCTTCTTTTTATGTTCGGTCATGGAATGAGCATAGGTATTCAGGGTTATGGTAGCATTGGCATGTCCCATGATTTCTGCCAAAGTCTTGACATCCATTCCCGATTCAAGTGCGCGGGTGGCAAAGGTATGTCTTAAAGCATGGAAATTAAGTCTTCTTACACCTATCTTTTTGGTTAATTCGCTAAATCGCCACCGAAGCAATTTCGATTGCATTGGCTTTCCGTTATTTTTGGAAACAACATAGTTGCTTTTGGATTTCAACTTCAATTTCCTTAACTCCATTAATACAAAACCCGGCAAAGGAATCTCCCTGACTGAGGATTTGGTTTTGGGCATATTTATTTCGGTGTACCATTCCCCTTTTTCGTTTTTAGTGGTATACAAAGTTTTATTTATGGTCATAATCCCGGTTTCCCAATCAATATCACTCCACTCCAAGGCAAGCAACTCGCCGATTCTTAGTCCCGTATATAAACAAAGGATTATCCCGAAATACTCAGGATTGTTAAGGGAGTTAATGTATTTTTCGATTTTGATTTGTTCCTGAACGGTAAAAGCCAGGACCTCTTTTCTTTGGCGGATTGATGAAATGCGTCTGATTTTATCGCAGGGGTTTTCTTTGATTAAACCGAATTCCAACGCATAACCGAAAGCGGATTTCAATACCGTAATGATGATATTTACAGAACTAATGGAAAGAGCCCCTTTTGTCATTCGGCTTCGCTTCCTCTTCTTCTCATTGATAAAGGCCTGAATATCACGAGCAGTGATTTTTTTGATGTTGAGATTGCTGATGGGGTGGGGGAGAAAATAATTGTTGATGGCACATTCGTACCGGACGAATGTCTGAATTTTTATATTATCCTTATGAAAACCATACAGCCATTCCCAAAGCAGCTCTGAAAGTTTCATTTATCTCACCTAAAATAAACTTTTTTTCTTTTTTAAATGCACCAAAAAGGTGCATTTTTTTTGTTATCTATATAGCCGAAAATACCCTTTATTAGTCAAAGCATTACGAATCATCACGTCATGCGAACATCAAAAAACGCA
>DCTZ01000018.1 GCA_002329485.1 Caryophanales bacterium UBA1427
AGTCGAAATGTGGTATAATTGATAGGAAAATAAATCAAGAAAAGATTATTCTTTCCCGGTTTCTTCGGTTCCTTTTTGGATTTGAATGAATCGATTAATTACTTTTTTGCTTTGTCCGTTTGCTTTTTTTGCAACAGACAGCCGCAAACAAACGATTAATGTCAAATTCGAAACACAAAATTGCCAAGCGAAATATTCACTATTTGGGAAAGAATGCCGACAGAATGCAAAGAAGGAGTATGTATGAAAGTTGCAGTTATTTTAGGTTACCGTTTAAACGACGACGGTACGATGGCGAAAAGATTGGTCGAAAGATTGAATTTGACTTTGGAATTAATCAAAGAATTGAACCCGGATCGGGTTATTTTATCCGGCGGCGTTGCCAATCCTTTGGCCAAAGTATCGGAAGCTCAAAGGATGGAAGAGTATTTGGTTGCCAAAGGCGTGAATCCCGCTTCTTTAATCAAAGAAGAACAGTCGTTGACGACTGCTCAGAACGCCCGTTTCTCGGTGCCGATAGCTAAAGCCTTGAAGGCCGATACGATTGTGGTATGTTCGTCAATCGAACATTTCACCGAATATCCGTATAATATCATCAATTACTTCCGACAGGAAATCGGACCCGACCAGATTACGTTAATGACCTATACAAAAACCACATCGACAACCAGGAACGATTAATTAATTGATTTTGAAGCAAAGTTGCCTATTTTGGCCCAAAATTGGCCTTATTTTTGATTTTAGGAGGATTTTATGGAAAATTATCGGAAAAACCTGAAAAGTTTGTTTGGACATTACGATGCCTTGGTCTTTTTCGATTTTGAGACTACCGGGCTCAGTCCTTGGAAAGACGACATTATCGAAATCGGAGCGGTTTGTTTGGAAAAAGACAGCGACGAACCGATTACGTTAAGTACGCTGGTCAAATTGAACAGACACACGTTTGTGCCGGCCAAAATAACCCAAATCACCGGGATAACTTCCAAGATGCTTTCGGAATCGGGAATTCCGCTGACCGATGCCAGGAACAGTCTGTATCAAATCATGGCCAAGCACGAAAAGACTTTGATCGTTGCCCATAATATCCTCTTTGATTTGGGCTTTCTTTATCAATTGTTTTTCGATCCTCTCTATCGAAAAGTTCTCAACACCGTGGACTGCCTGGATACTTTGACTGTTTTCAAGGATCGCCGTCCCTATCCGCACCGCTTGGCCGATGCCATAACAGCTTATAATTTGGAAGAAGTGGTAAAGAACAGCCATCGCGCTTTGGACGATGTCATGAGTCTTGTGTATATCCTATCAAGCATGATCGAAGAACAAGACGATATCATCCGGTATGTCAATTTGATTGGTTATAATCCGAACTATCCCGCACCGCGAATGACTGGTTTTGTCAAAATCAGATTGCTTCCTCAATCCTATACCAAAAACTACAAGCTATACAATATTGCCTAAAAAACAAAAAGACGAAAAAATCGAGTAGATTAGCTGTTTGCCGGTTATTTCGTCTTTTTTCTCGGATAGATTTTAGGGGCTTTAAGGTATGTAACTATAACGGAATCAAAACTTCAAACATGGTTTTTTCGGAAATCACATTGTCCCCTTTTTTGGGAAATCAAAAAAGACCTATATTAGCTTTTGAAATCAGGATTTCTTGTGTCGGTTTAAAGAAAAAATGGTTTGACCAAAAATTTCATTTCGGGGATATAATTTTCTTAGAAACTATGTAATCTAATTAGGAGAAAAAATGAAAGCATGACTTTTTGTTGTTTTAATGTTAATGGGTATTTTGTTAACCTTTTTTCGTTGTTTATGAAACTGAGGTGGTGACATTCGATGCGCAGGGCGGAACCGAAGTCGAGGTCCAAAAGGTCAGAAAAGGCTACTAGGCAAATGAACCAGGGGTTTTTAAGGAAGGGTATAATTTGGATGGTTTACAAGCAACGACCAAGGCGAAACTTCGACCGAATCAGGGGATTTTACGTAAGATTCAGTTGAGGAGGATATTACGCTTTATGCCAAGTGGGAAATCGGCACGTTTACCCTTACTTTTGCAAACGGTCACGGTATTGATTTCGGCAACACATACCGATTTCTCCTTCCGAAATGCATTACCAAGATTTTATTGATTTACCGGAATCAGAATCGGATAATAAGGATATAGTGTTTGCTGGGTGGTACTGGGATGAAAACCTTACGTTTCCGGTGATCTATGAATTAGATTAGCAAGACACAGAGGTTATATCATTATTCCATGACCGATAATTATAATAAACTTCTTAATAATAATTTCTTTTTACAGGGAATAAAAAAAAAGAAATTAGAACAATAAAAAAACCGGCTATATTTCCTTTCGGAAAAACCGGTTTTTTGCTTTTTGCTTTTATTGTTTTAATGTTGAGGTAAAAATCTCGCTTAGTGTCGGGTGCGCATGAATTATCGAAAGAAATCGATCCTTGGTTATGTCAAGGTTCATCAAAGAACTAAGTTCGTGAACCAAGGTTGAAGCACTTGGACCGATGATATGAACACCGGCAATAAGGTTGTCAACGGTTATTATTTTGGCAAAACCATCCGTTTCGTTCATGGCTAGGGCTTTTCCGTTGGCCCGAAACATCCCTTTATGGGTTTGATAGTTTATGCCTTCCCTTGCCAATTCCTGTTCGGTTTTGCCGCACCAAGCCACTTCCGGAAAAGTAAAGACGCAGGCAGGAACCAAATCGAAACGAATGTTGTTTGGCTTTCCCATAATGTGATTCAGGACTCTTAGGCCGTCGTAAGTTGCATAATGGGCAAGCATATTAATTCCGGTTACATCGCCGATGGCGTAGATATTCGGGTTGCTTGTTTGGCCGAACTCATTGGTCACAATGCCCCTTTTGGTATATTCGACATGAGCATTTTCCAATCCAAGATTATTTAGGTTTGGTCTTCGGCCGACCGCCATTAAAACCTGCGTGGCATCCAGCATTATTTCGCCCTTTTCGGTTGCGATTGTTACTTGGGAATTTTCGTGTTTTTGAGCTTTGGCGTTGAGGTAAAATTTAATCCCCTTTGCTTTCAAATAGGCAAGCAGACGTTTGGAAATGTCGGAATCGGCTAAACCGATAATCGAATCGGTTGCTTCCACCACCGTAACATCGCTGCCAAAAGAGGAAAAGATTGAGGCCATTTCGATTCCGATTACTCCTCCTCCGATTACAACCAGTTTTTCGGGAACAGCAGACAAGTTTAAAAGATCCGTCGAAGTTAAAGCATCAGGGAAGGCCGGCAGAATAATCGGAACGCTGCCTGTTGCGATAACGATTTTTTTGGCTTGGTAAACGGTACCGTTTACTTCCACTTCGCTAGGACTTAAGAAACTCGCATAACCGTTAACGACTTTAACACCGGCTTTGTTCAATAAAAACAGAATGCCTTTCTCGAGCTCATGAACGACTTTTTCTTTTCGCTCCACTACCTTGGAAAAATCGAAGTCATAACTCGGGATATTGATGCCATAGAGGCCGGCTTCTTTTATAGTATTCAACACTGAAGCGTTTTTGTAGTAAGTTTTGGTCGGAATGCAGCCTTCCTGCAAACAGGTTCCGCCCAATTTTTTTCCTTCAATAAGAACCGTCGATAAGCCGTTATGACTTGCTTCGAGCGCCAGCTCGTAACCTCCCGGTCCGGCACCGATTACGATTAAATCAGTCATGCAAGGTATCCCGGTATTTGATAATCGGATTACGGGCGGCCTGAACTTCGTCCAAGCGTCTTACGACCGTAGTGTGCGGAGCTGTTTTTAATAGTTCCGGGTTCGAAACGGCTTCTTCGGCAATTTTTTTCATGGTTTCGATAAACGCATCGAGCGTT
The DNA here is from genome assembly GCA_002329485.1 of Caryophanales bacterium UBA1427. Taxonomy (GTDB): domain Bacteria; phylum Bacillota_I; class Bacilli_A; order ML615J-28; family CAG-313; genus UBA1427. The sequence continues at coordinate 3,859 of DCTZ01000018.1, forward strand.
TCTTTCGATTCCCCTTCGGTCGGTTCAATCATGAGCGATTGATGGAACAAAAGCGGAAAATAGATTGTTGGCGGATGGTAACCGTAATCGAGCAGGCGTTTTGCCACGTCGAGGGTGGTTACGGCTTGGCTGATTAAACCGTCAAAGACGACTTCGTGCATGCAGATGGAATCAATCGGCAGTTTGTAATAGTCGCGAAGCGATTCTTTGATGTAATTGGCATTAAGAACCGATAATTTGGCGATATTGCTTACGTTTTCGTGACCCAAAGTCAAAACATACATATAGGCTTTTAAGACAACCAGGAAGTTGCCGTAAAAACCGCTCACCCGGCCGATTGCTTTCGGGTTGTCGTACAATTCGTAAGTTCCGTCGGTTGTTTTTCTTACCTGAGGGTTAGGGAGCAAATCGACTAAGTCCTCCCTAACGCCGACCGGTCCGGCTCCGGGTCCGCCGCCGCCGTGCGGGGTGGAGAATGTTTTGTGAAGGTTCAAATGGACAATGTCAAATCCCATATCGCCGGGACGGGCTACACCCAATAAAGCGTTAAGGTTGGCGCCGTCGTAATAAAGCAAGCTGCCGTTGTCGTGAAGGAGTTTCGCAATCAACAGAATATCTTTTTCGTATAAGCCCAAAGTATTGGGGTTTGTCAGCATGATGCCTGCAACTTCATCGTTCAGAACCTGCTTTAAAGCATCGATATCGACGCATCCTTCCGAATTGGTTGCAACTTCCACCACCTCGAAACCGGCCACGCTCGAACTTGCGGGGTTGGTGCCGTGGGCGGAAGCCGGAACGATGACTTTTGTTCTTTTGGTATCGCCCCTGCGCAAGTGGTATTCTTTCATGATCATGAGACCAATCAATTCCCCGTGCGCCCCCGCAAACCCATTAAACGAGAATTTTGCCATGCCGGTCAATTCGCTTAACCAGTGTGACAATTTGTCGTACACTTTTAAAGCTCCTTGGACGGTTGAAGCAGGTTGCAAAGGATGAAGCATTGTGAAGCTTTCGTTATTGACCAACTGTTCGTTGATTTTCGGATTGTATTTCATCGTGCAGGAACCAAGCGGATACATGCCTTGGTCCACCCCGTAGTTTTTGCGGGACAAATTGGTATAATGGCGGACGACGTCGATTTCGCTTACTTCCGGCAAAAGCGGTTCGTCACTGCGTTTAAATTCCTTCGGAAGCTCGTAACTTGGGACTTCCATGTTCGGAAGGTTGTAGCCGATTCGGCCGGGAACCGATAATTCAAAAATCAATTTATCGTACATCGCATTCACCTACCAATCTGACCAACAAATCAAGTTCTTCCTTGGTTCTGGTTTCGCTCGCGTAGAAAAGAATTTCTCGGTCGGTCAATCTGTAACCGCCCAAAATACCTTTTTCAAGCAGGAAGTTTTGCAACTTTTCGGCATCCCCGCAATATTTAAGCACAAATTCTTTGAAGAACGGTGCCTTGGTAACGGGAACGAATTTACCGGTTCTGATTAAACCGTCGTACAGGTAGTGGGCATTGTTGTAAGCCCGCAAGGCCACTTCCTTGGTACCTTGCTTGCCGAGCAGACTTAAATACGTGACAACCTGCAGCGCCATCAGCGATTGATTGGAACAGATGTTGGAATTGGCTTTTTCTCGCCTGATGTGCTGTTCTCTGGCTTGCAAAGTCAGGACAAAACCGCGTTTTCCGTCTACATCTTTCGTTTGGCCGCAGATACGTCCCGGCAAACGGCGCAGGTATTTTGCGGTGGTGGCAAGGAATCCGACATAAGGACCGCCCCAGTTCGGCGCGATTCCGAGCGGTTGCGCATCGCCGCAGGCAATATCGGCGCCCCATTCCCTCGGGGTTTTCAAAACCGGAAGGGTCGAAGGGTCGACGTTCATGATAAACAAGGAATTGTTGGCGGATATTAAATCTTTATATTGGGAATAATCTTCGACAATACCGTAAAAGTTCGGCTGTTGAACGATGACGGCCGAAACTTCTTCGTTAAGTTTGGTCTTCAAGTCGGCGAGGGAAGTTTGGTAATCTTCCGTAGCAATCAATTCGGTTGTCAGACCGCGATATTTGGCATATGTTTTGACAACTTCGATGACCCGCGGATTAAGAGCCGAACTGATTAAAATTTTCGGCCGTTTGTTTTGGCCATAAGCCATAAACATCGCTTCGGCGGTTGCGGTGGCGCCGTCGTACATCGAGGCGTTGGTCGCATCCATGCCGGTCAGTTCGCAGATCATGCTTTGCCATTCAAAGATATATTGAAGAGTGCCTTGAGAGATTTCCGGTTGATACGGGGTATAGGATGTCAAAAATTCCTGACGCGAGGTAATCGCCTGACTGACGCTAAATTGGAAAGGTTCATAAGTTCCGGCTCCCAGAAAACTGAGGAGCGGTTTGTTTTGACCGGCAATCGCTTTAATTGCTTTTTTCAGTTCGAGTTCGCTGTGGCTGTTCGGAATATCGTATTTGCGGTTAATTTTCAGCGAAGGGTCGACTTGGCAAAACAAATCGTCGAGAGTCTCTAAACCTATCCGTTTTAACATTGCTTCAATGTCGGAATCGGTATGAGGAAAATACTTAAACATTTATTTGCACTCCGTTTGATATGCTTCCGGATTTAGCAGATTGGCAAGTTCTTTGGCATCGCTCAATTTAACTTTGATAATCCAGGTCTCGTAACTGTCGGTATTGATTAGTTCGGGCGAATCGATTGCTTCTTGGTTTACTTCAAGGACTACGCCGCTGACCGGTGACATAAGGTCGGAGGCGGCTTTGACGCTTTCGACAACTCCGAATTGTTGGAATTGTTTGACGCTTTCGCCTGCTTCGGTTGCTTCGAGGTAAACGATGCTTCCCAAATTATGTTGCGCATAATCGGTAATGCCGACTGTGGCAACGTCTCCTTCAACTTTAACCCATTCGTGGGTTTTGGTGTACAATAAATCAGGTAAAACTTTGCTCATCTTTATTTCCTCCTTTTATTTTATATATGTTTTATTTAAGAACTTTTTATTACGGACAACCGCTTTAACGGTGGATTTGCGGATTTGGACATAAACAGTGGTGCCGATGGCCCAATAACCTTCCTCAAGCATCGCAAGAGCAACGGCTTGGGTTTTGCCCGGCAGCAAATAACCGGTGGTAATATAACCGATTTTTTCGCCTTGTTCGTTCAACACTTCGTAAGGATTGCGCGCAATGCCCCGTTCCAACAGTTCGATGGCCACGACTTTCCGTTTTAACTGTTTGCCTTCCAAAGCTTTTTTGCCGATGAAATCTTTGGCCATATCCACCGCAAACCCTAAGGTCGCTTCGAACGGATCGATATCCGCATCAATCTCATGGCCGTAAAGCGGAAGATTCGCTTCGAATCTCAAAGTGTCCCGGCAACCCAATCCGCAAGGAGTGACGCCTTTGGCAATTAAAGTTTGGAATAGGGTTATGATTGAACTGCCTTTGCCGTAGATTTCAAATCCGTCTTCGCCGGTATAACCGCTTCTTGAAACCAAGAACGGTAGATTCAATATGTTCATCTCGTCAAAGTCAAACATCTTCATTTTGCTTAAATTGTAGTCGGTCATTTCCTGTAAAATTTTCCAGGCTTCTTTTCCCTGCAGGGCCAGCTGGGATGTTTCGTCGGAAAGGTTGGTAATTCTCACATCGAAACTTTGAGCCTGTTTGGTAATCCAGGCATAGTCTTTTTCGAGGTTGCTCGCGTTTACGACCAACAAAATTTTTTCCGGATGATAGTGGTACATCATCAAATCGTCGACGATGGTGCCGCTTTCGTAAAGCATCATGCCGTACATCATCCGTTTGTTTTGTTTCGGAACGCTGCTTGTTATCAGGTAATTGGCAAAACCGGTGGCATCCTTTCCTTCGATTAAGATTTCTCCCATGTGAGATACGTCGAAGACACCGACAGTATTACGAACGGCTAAGTGTTCGTTGGCAAGGCCCGAGTATTCCACGGGCATAGCATAGCCGGCATACTCGACCATTTTGGCACCGAGTTTCAGGTGCTCCTCATAAAGAACTGTTTTTTTCACTGTTTATTCCTCCTTCTGACAGTAACGAGCGAATGTCGTCGTTGGTTGAACCTTCGATAAAATCGCCAAAGGAAACTTTGTCCAAAACTTCAGAAACCGCGGTTTCGGAAAAAGGGATGTTTCGGAAATGTTCGGTAAACTCGCCGATCGGCCTTTTTTCAAAAAAGTCCCCCGCAATCGTTAACGATTCGATTAAGTTTTTCCGGACATTTACAAAGACTTCGATTTTTCCGTAAGGAAAACGGCGGGAAGTTTTGACGGTAAACGGTGGGTTTTTTCCTTCAATCCAGGCGGGATCCAAGTATTTTTGTTCGATTTGTCTTACCCTAAGCAATTCTTCCTCGGTCAGACGGTAAAAAGAATCGGCGAAGAAGTTGTTCAGATAATCCATCAGTTCGTACTTGGAAAGTTTCAGATAAGGTTTCAGATTGATTACCCGTTCGCTTACGCTTTTGATGCCTTTGGAAATGATTTTATCGGGATCAACGGTTAAGGCTTCCACAAGCATCGCGATATCGGTATCGTACAGGAAAGTTCCGTGCAAAATCGATCCCTTGGGGGTTTGCAGGATTGCGGTTCCGGAAAACTTTTTGCCCATAAACAATAAATCGTTCCGTCCGGAAAAGGTAATGTCCAAACCCAAGTTCTTCAGGGCTTCCGACAATTTCGAAAGAAATTTTTGGTTGAGCGTTTCCCGGTTATACTCCCGGGACAAAAAAGAATACATGAAGCAGTTTTCGTCCGCAAATATCGCCCCTCCTCCCGACGGACGCCGGTAGACGGGGATGTTGTGTGCTCTGACAAACGGCAAATTGACTTCGCCGTACAAAAGCTGGTTGCGGCCGATGACGATCGAGGAAGGGATGTCCCATAAAAAGAAAAGGTCCTCGGTTAAGTCGCCAAGCAAATATTCTTCCAAAGCTAAGTAAAATGAAATCCGGTTTTTTCCCAAGGCTTTAAGATCGATGACTTTCACAGTTTTTTCCTTCCTTTATGACTCCATTATATCATGAAAAACCTTTGATTTCAATTAAACAAAAAAGAAATACGCCCCAATTTTTCCCCGCTTAAATAACTTGCAAAAACCCCTTATTTAACGTATAATGAAAAAGAATTATAGGAGGTGCTTAATATGCCGAAACGTTTTAAACTTGTCCTGTGTTTTCTCCTATCGCTTTTGCTTTTAAGCGGTTGCGTGACTTTGGAAAAAGCCAAAGCCAATGCTATTCAAGAATTATCCTCATATGTCGATTTGGCGGATTATTTGGAAAACGCCCGTTTGCAGATTCAGGGTATTATCGACGATGCCCAAAGCGCAATCGAAGAAGCCGGTTCCAAAGCGGAAGTCGACCGAATCGTAACGGATGCCAAAACCCAGATTAACCAAATTTTAACCAAAAAGGCTTTGGAAGAATACCAAACCCATGCGATTACCGTCCTTAATAAATATATCGAAGCCAAAACTTACTCCGTGGAAAACCAACAAACCGTCCAAGAAATCTTAAGGTCGTATGTTAGCGAAATTATCAAAGCCGCCAGTGCCCAGGAAATCGAAAATCTCGTGGCCGAATACAAAAACGAAATTGACGGAATTCCCCAAATTACCGATGAAATGGAAGATGTCGTTATTATCAACGACGACTACCAGGCCGTTAGGGGCGAAATCTTGATGCATCAGGAAACGCAAAAACGGTTGTTTGTCGACGGTATCGGGAATGTATCTTATACGTCCGACACAAAAGTTTATCAGTTTGTAAGGGGAAATCTTGTCGAAAAAAATTTCGCCGATTTGGCTTTGGCAATGAAGAATCTTTATTTTTACATCAACCGCCATACCGGCCGAATCGATTACATCGTCATTAACGGCGATCTCCGACAGGATGCAATCAAAGTGTTCATCAACCGTTCGACGGCGGTTACCGGGGATAACGACCGGTATCATCCTTCGATTACCTTGTCTTCGAGCGGCGGTTTGCTGGTTCGTTCCGGCAGCACCAAAAAGACCGAAAAAATCGCTGCTTTCTCTAGCATTGCGCTTTACAACGAACAGGGAAAAGTCGCCCTATACCAAGGTAGCACTAGGAAACTGCTTGCCGAGATGGTCATCGTGGAACCGATTTCGGATAAAATAACCGTAACTTCAATCGGCCGCAGTCAGGGAACCCCGAGTTACTACGGCCGAATGGAGATTACTCCCGTAAACGGAAACCTGCAGCTTGTCAATAACGTCAACCTGGAAGATTATCTGAAAACCGTCGTTCCGAGCGAAATGCCCGCAAGCTGGAATCTGGAAGCCCTGAAAGCCCAGGCGATTTGCGCAAGAACCTATGCGCTTGCGGATATGCTTAACCAACGGTATGCCGCAAACGGTTATCATGTCGACGACAGCGTCATGAGCCAGGTTTACAACAATGCCGGCGAAAACCCCCGAAGCAATCAAGCCATCGCGGAAACCAAAGGATTGGTAATGCAATATAACGGCAGCGTCATCAGCGCGGTGTTCTTTTCCACGGGAAGCGGAGCAACGGGACTACCGGGCGATGCCTGGTTTGAAGGAACGACTCCCGTTCCGGATAATACCGGTCCTTATCACAGCACCTTGTATGCTTTTGATGAACAGGGCAATCCGTTAAGTTTTGATATCGAAGACGAAAGCTCCATGCTTGCCTTTTACAAACGCATCAAAGTAAATTCTTACGACATGGATTCGGTCTACCAAAGATGGCACTACCAGGAAACAAAAGCGGGAATCACCTCCCAACTCCAAAACAATCTGCCTGCCCGTCATTCGGCCAAACCGGATCAAGTCTTAACCAAGGTAGCCGATTCATTCGAAAGCCGGCCGATTCCCGCCGATATCGGAACGGTAACCGATTTGAATCCGGTTTCCCGGGGCGAAGGCGGTTTGGTTACCTGTTTGGAAATCGAAACAACCAAATACATTTTCCGCGTTTACGGCGAATACAATATCCGGATGCTTTTCCGAAACCTTACCATCGACACCGCTACCGGCACCTCCAACGGTTATACCAACCGCAGTTTTTCCTTTTTGCCTTCGGCGTATTTTGCGCTGGAAACCAGCGGTGATACCGTTCACTTTTACGGGGGCGGTTACGGCCACGGCACGGGCATGAGCCAATACGGGGCCAACAACATGGCAAGCCGCGGCAAAACTTTCGAAGAAATCCTGAAGTTTTATTACAACAACTTCGAATTTGTCGAATGGGTAAGGGTTGAGGAACCGACATTCAACGCCAAAGAAGTGTTTAACCTTTTGCCTAATTAATATAATATATATATTCCATTATTGTTCTTTATCGTAAAGAGCGCTTTGTTTAACCGAACAAAGCGCATTTTTTTACCGGATTGAAAGCCCGAGGTAATAATTTAATTTTACCGGGTTTTCGAGGCTTCGTCGGGGGGAAATTTTTTTACCATTTAACTTGACTATTTTTCAAAAAAAAGTATAATACTCGTGTTTAAAAATACTAAACTTAAGGTTTAATGATATTTAACAAAATCTTAAGCCTTAAAAAAGCACTTTAATAAATAGTAAGGGATAATGAGGGAAAAATAACCATGAAAATAGGAGCACGCATTAAAGATTTACGAACGCTTTGCGGATTGACCCAGGAAGAACTGGCCGCAAGATGCGAACTGACCAAAGGATATATCTCGCAAATCGAAAACGATCTGACGAGCCCGTCCATTTCCACCCTGACGGATTTGCTGGATGCGCTCGGTACGGATATTAAGACTTTTTTTTCGGGTTACGATCAGGAAGAAAAGATTGTTTTCGGCGAGGACGATTATTTCGTCAAAGAGGACGAAACGGGAAAAATAACCTGGCTTGTACCGAACAGCCAAAAAAACATCATGGAACCGATCAGTTTTACTTTGAAAGCCGGTCAGGAAACGATGATCGACCTGCCGCACGAAGGCCAGGAGTTCGGGTATGTGTTGGAAGGGACAATCCAAATCAGCTTCGGCAACAAGCGCTTTGTCTGCCGGAGAGGGGAGACGTTCTATTTTACGACCGACAAACCCCATAAATTGATCAATCCGGGCAAAACCGATGCCAAAATCATTTGGATAACGAGCCCACCGAATTTTTAAAAAATTTAATCTGAGGTGATTTGGGATGCAGAAGGAAAATGGCGCAAGCCTTATAACCGAAAACGGAAAAAGCAAAGAAAAAGACCGCGAAAACATCATAATCGAATTGATTGATGTTGCGAAAGAATATAACGGCACCTTCGTGGTGGAAGACTTCAACCTTTATGTCAAAAAAGGCGAATTCATTACTTTTTTGGGACCGTCGGGGTGCGGAAAGACAACGACGCTGAGAATGATTGCCGGGTTCGAAATGCCTACCAGAGGCAAGATTCTTCTAAACGGGGTGGATATTACGCATCTTCCCCCGCACAAACGGCCCGTCAATACCGTGTTTCAAAAATATGCGCTCTTTCCTCATTTGGACGTATATGACAATGTCGCATTCGGTCTAAGATTTAAGCGCATCGAAGAAACGATTGTCGACAAAAACGGAAACGAAAAGAAAGTTTTGCGAAAACTTACCAAAGAAGAAATCGACGAAAAAGTCACGAGCATTTTGAAACTCGTCGATTTGGAAGAATTCGAATGGCGCCAAATCAACACCTTGTCCGGGGGCCAACAACAGCGGATTGCCATTGCCCGGGCGCTTGTCAACGAACCGGAAATTTTGCTTTTGGATGAACCGCTCGGAGCTTTGGACTTAAAGATGCGCAAAGAAATGCAATTGGAACTAAAAGCCATGCACAAAAAGCTCGGCATTACTTTCATCTATGTCACGCACGACCAGGAAGAAGCCTTGACGATGTCCGATACGATTGTTGTCATGAACGACGGCCGGATTCAACAAATCGGAACTCCGACCATGATTTACAACGAACCGAAAAGCGCGTTTGTCGCCGACTTTATCGGGGAAAGCAACATCTACAACGGCACTTATCTGGGCGACAAAAAAGTTCGTTTCCTTTACCATGTGTTCGACTGCGTCGACGAATTCCAAAAAAACGAAAAAGTCGATGTTGTGGTACGGCCCGAAGATATCGTGCTGGGCGAACCCGGAACGGGGACTGCGGACGGATTTTTGGTGAGCAAAGTCTTTAAAGGAATTCACTACGAATATACGATGATGATTGGCAAAAACGAAGTCATCATCCAAGATACGCGCAATCTGCCGATTAACCGGATGGCCAGCATCTCGATTGATCCGGAAAACATTCATATCATGAAAAAAGAATTCGTAAGCAATGTTTACGACGGTTACATTACCAAGAACAATGCCGTGTATTTTGCTGGTGGGGAGTTTGCGTGCGACGTCACACAATTAATCCCAGGAACAACATTGGACGAAGACGGCTATTTGGTGGATAAAAACGGCGTCCTTTATGATTTGACGGATGCGGAAGTGACGGTAGAAGTTGGTTTAAACGATATCGAAATTCTCGACGATGTGGAAGAAGGCAATGTTTCGGGTGAAATTGTTTCCTTTATCTATATCGGTGACCACTATCAGGTGGTTGTGAGAACCGCCGACGACGAAGATTTTGTCGTCGAAACGGAATACATGTGGAACGAAGAAGACTTGGTAAGCATCAAGATTGCTCCCGAAGCGATTAAAATGCGCTTAAAGGGTGAGGCAAAACAATATGTTAAAGCTTAAGTTTCGCCGGAAACATTTAGCGATTATCTATGCGGTATTTTTAATCGCTTTTGTGGTGGCACCCCTCTTACTGATCTTCTATTACGCGTTCACGAACGATGCGGGACAGATTACGTTTCACCGCATGGTCAACTTTTTCACCGATTCTTCTTCCTTAAACGATTTGTTGGTCAGCATCCTAATCGGTGCCGCCAATACCGTCCTTTGCCTGTTGATCGGTTATCCGGTCGCCTATTTACTGGCTAATCCCAAATACAACAAAAGCAAAATGATGCTTTTGCTGTATGTCATGCCGATGTGGATTAACTTCGTGTTAAGAACCGGGGCAACGAAAGACTTGCTATATTGGATTGGCATCAGCGGCAACAACCGGCCCTACACCGCTACTTTAATCGGGATGGTTTACAACTACTTGCCGTTTGTGATCTTGCCGCTTTATGCGACCATGCAAAAAATGGATCAAAGCCAGGTCGAAGCGGCGCGTGATCTGGGGGCCAACCCTTTCCAAACTTTCATAAAACTGATTATTCCGATGACTATGCCGGGAATCGTCAGCGCCATCCTGATGGTTTTTGTTCCGACAATGTCCTCCTTCGTCATCAGCAACGCTTTAGGCGGCGCCAAAGTCAATCTGATCGGAAACAATATCAATACTTCATTCAACTATTCCCGTTGGGGCGACGGATCGTTCATGGCCATCATCATGCTTCTGTTGATCGGCTTAACCTTCCTTTTGACCAAAAACGTCAACAAAGAAGAAGGGCGGGGTAGTTTATGGTAAAAAAAATCTTGGCCAAATCCTATCTTTGGCTGATTCTGCTACTGCTTTATGCGCCGATTCTGCTACTTGTCATTTTCAGTTTCACCGATACGACTGTTATCGGTACCTGGAACGGTTTTTCCTTTAAACCGTACCAAAACCTTTTCGGCAACAAAGACATCATGACGGCTTTGAAAAACACCGTGGTTTTGGCTTTGACGGCCGGCGTGGTTTCGACCATCCTCGGAACAGTCGGCGCCATCGGCATTTTCTACAGTTCCCGCCGGGCCAAAAACGCCATCAACGCGATGTCGCAAATACCGGTGGTCAATGCCGAAATCGTTACGGCTTTGTCGTTGAGAATCCTGTTTGCTTTTTTCAACATTGAACTGAGCTTTTTGACCCTTCTAATCGGTCATGTCGTTTTGACGGTTCCGTTTGTGGTGCTGAGCATTTTGCCGAAACTTCAACAAATGGACAACAATATCTATGAAGCCGCGCTGGATCTTGGGGCAACTCCTTCCAGAGCCTTGTGGAGCGTTTTGATTCCGCAGATTACCCCCGGGATTTTGGCCGGATTCATCTTGGCCTTGACTTTATCGCTTGACGACTATATAGTTACGGCTTACACCAGAAGCGATTCGTTTGTCACAATCAGTACGATTGTGGAAGGTGCGGTAAGAATCAGAGGTTTGACCAATGCTTACCGGGCCTTAACGACTTTAATTTTCCTCGCCGTTTTGGGTATTTTGATTGTAATGAACATTATGGCGAGCAAGAAAAAAGCTAAATTAGAAAGGAAATTTTAACAATGAAAAAAGTAATTGCTTTACTCCTTGTTGTTTTTGGTTTTTCAATCTTCGGGTCTGTAAAATTACAGGTCCAAGCCGCCGACTATGTGCTTCGGGTTTACAATTGGCAAGATTACATCGATGAAGGCAAAGACGAAAACGGCAATCCCCGCAAAGACGAATTCGGCAATCCGGTTTCCAGCGTCATCGACGATTTCGAAGAATATTACTATCAAAAAACCGGCAAAACGGTCGAAGTCATCTATACGACCTATGAAACCAACGAAGTAATGCTCAATTCCCTCAAGACCGGCAATATCAAATACGATCTTGTCTGCCCGAGCGACTATGTCATTCAAAAAATGGTGCGTGAAGACATGCTTGAGGAAATCGACATGAGTCTGCTTCCGAATTATCAACAATACGCTTCCCCATATTTAATCGATATTTTCGAAAAATACGGTTGGGACAAATACGCCGTCAACTATATGTGGGGTACTTTGGGATTCTTGTATAATGCGGAAGAAGTGGATGACGAAGACGTTACTTCCTGGACCGTTTTGTGGGACGAAAACTACAAAAACCGGGTAACAATCAAAGATTCCGTCCGGGATACGTATATCATCGGCGTTTGCTATGTTTACAAAGACGAATTGGATGAGCTTGCGGTTCGGTACCATGACAATCTAATCAACGAAAGCGAATACAGCGAAGCGGTTACCGAAATCATCAACCGCCGGGACGACGAAACATTGGCCAAAGTCGAAGAAGCTTTGAAAGCCCTGAAGAAAAATATTGCGGGGTTTGAAGTCGACAGCGGCAAAAACGATATCCGGACCGGCAAAATCGATATCAACTTCGCTTGGAGCGGCGATGCCATCTACAGCATTCAAACCGCCTGGGAAGAATCGGAATTGGAACTGAAGTACCAAATTCCTTACGAAGGCAGCAACATTTGGTTTGACGCCTGGGTTATGCCGAAAGGTGCCAACAAAGAACTTGCCCACGAATTCCTCAACTATCTTTGCGACCCGGAGGTGGCCGCCCGAAACATGGAATTCATTGGCTATACCAGCGCGATTGCGGGAGACGCCATGCTTGATTTGGTTAACGATTGGTACGGCGTCGAAGACGGCGATTTGGCCGTCGATTTAAGCTACTTCTTCGCAGGAACGGTATCGGAAGGAAAATCAATGATAATTGAAACCGACAGTGACAATTACAATCTCCTTCTTGCCCAATATCCGGACAAAAAAATCATCGCCCGCTGCGGCATCATGGAAGATTTCGGCGACCAAAACGAAAAACTCCTTGCCATGTGGCAAAGAGTCAAAGCCAATATCGTACCGGTTTGGATCTATTTTGTGGCCGGAGGAATCGCGGTCGGTATCGTTTCGGTTATCGTCATCAACCGTCAGTCGAAACAAATGCGCATCAAGCGACAAAAAGCCAAAGTCGGCAAAAAATAAAAGAGTTTTATTGCCTTAATTCATTTTGCAATCGGTTATAATTGTAATATAAATAAAACCGAGGGGTGATAACATGATTACGGTATATTTAAAAACCGAAACAAGGGAATTAACCATTCACAAAAATATCGGCGATATCCCGATTGAGCCATTTTTGGAACGTAAATCATGGATTCACTTGAAAAATCCGACCGAAGAAGAAATTGATTTAGTGGTCCGCAAAACGGGTATCGGCAAGGATTTATTGAGAATAGCCTTGGACGAAGAGGAAACCGCCCATATCGATTTTGAAAACGGGGTTACGATGTTGATTGTCGATACTCCGGTCCTCGAAAACGACAGCGAATCAAGCAAATATTTGACCACCCCTTTCGGAATCTTTTTCAACGAAGACTATTTTGTCACGTTGTGCTTAAAAGAAAACATGGTGGAAGGCGCAATTACCAGTCGGGGCATGAAGAATTTCTCGACCGGCAAACACGTGCGATTAACAATCCAATTGTTGTATCAAAACGCTATCGCGTTTGTCAACATCATGAAATTAATCAACAAAGATTCCGAAGCCATCGAACGCCGGCTTCATCAGTCGATGCGTAACAAAGAACTGTTTGAGCTGATGAATCTGGGCAAATCTTTGGTTTATCTGTCCACCGGTATCAATGCCAATCAATTGGTTTTGGAACGGTTCAAACGGTTGGATATTTACAAAAAATTCGAAGAAGACATTGCCTTACTGGAAGATGCCTTGATTGAAAACCGCCAGGCGATGGAAATGTGTTCCGTTCACCGTGATATTTTGAACGGCACGATGGATGCTTTTGCTTCCATTATCAACAACAACGTCAACCATGTCATGAAAACATTGACGGTCGTGACGATTGTTTTGACGATTCCGACGCTTGTCGCCAGTTTCTTCGGCATGAATGTAAACATTCCGTTTGCGCAGGATAAACTCGGTTTTTTGTATGCGGTTTTGATTTCCGCTGTCATCGCAGTCATTTGCGCCTGGGCTCTGATTCGTTATACGAACCCAAGGCGATAATGATTTATCTGTAATCGAAAGGGACTTCAATCAAGGAAGTCTCCTTTTTTTACCAGCCGAAGGAACGGTTTAATTAAACTTGCGAAAAAGGGAATATAATGGTATAATTTTAGTAATAATACTGGAGGTTTAGACATGAAACGTTTCTTATTTATCTGTATGTTGGGGCTTTTCCTGATAACGGGTTGCACCGTGGATAATTCGTTGCAACAGGAAGTAGATCAGCTTTCCATCCCCGAAACCATCAAACCGGGTTATTTTCTGCCGGAAAGCGAAAACAGCGAAATAACCTTTGCCTGGGAAGTCGAACCGAGTCATTTATTGGGCGAAGACGGGGGCTTTTTGGCCTTCGAAACTGATAATCCGGTCACCGTAAAACTTACCGCTTCCAAAGGCAAAAAAACGGTTGAGAAAACTTTTATCACAACCTTAAAAGCCGTGGATGAAAGTATCTTCATTTTGGCTTGGGATTATTATCGGCCGAATATCAGTTCGACCATTACGCGGGACACTTCTTTCCCGCAAACCCCTTATCGCGGAGTCGAAGTCCGCTACGAATCAACCAACCCCGACATTATTACCAATGACGGAAAAGTCACGAAACGCACCTATGATCAAACCGTAACCATCAATTGTTATCTGACGTACCGAGGATTAGAAAGAATGTTTACCAAAGAAGTAACGGTTACCAAATATTCCGACAGCGCTTTAGTCAATTTAATCAGAGAATGGGTTCCGACCCAAGTCGAAGCGTTCCAAAGAGGCGAAATTGCCGTATTGCCGGTAACGCATCCGGAATTTGGCGGACGAATCCGTTGGATTTCGCAGGACAGCGATGTTTTGGTTGTGGAAGGTCATGTACTCAAAAAAGACGTTCCGCAGGATCTTCATTTGGTTTCTGATGTCTTTTTCGGCAGCGACGATTTCCGGATGACTTTCTATTTGGAAAACTTTACCGGAGGGTCCACCGAAGAAGAAATCCTCAATGCTTGGCTTCCGCTGCTTTTGCCGACCCAGATATTGGGTTCCAAAAACATCCTGCAACAAGAAGGCGAGTGGCTGGCCTTGAAGGAACAAGTCCGGACCAATGTGGGCGGCGTGTTTAACCGGATTGACGGTCAAGTGCCCGATATCATTGAAAGTTTGGTCGGCACAACCGACGAATCGTATATCGGAAAAGTTGCCTCTTCCGAAAGACTGAATGTTCCGCAATCTTTCCTTGACGAAGAATTCTACCCGGGCTACAAAATGCCGAACAATCTGAAGATTCTTTGGATTGTCGTTCACGAATCGGGAATGCCGGGAGAAGGACAGGATGCCGAACTTTTGAACCGGGTCATGCATCAAAAAATGATCAACAATGAAGCAGAAAGTTCCTGGCATTATTCGGTCGATGCCTATGAAATCTACCACCATATCCCTAATCACTTGCCTGCCTGGCATGCGAGTGACGGTCCGACCGCCGGCGGGGGAAACCGAAACGGCATCGGAATCGAAATGTGCATCAACCAAGACGGCAATTACGAAGGAGCAATGCACAACAATGCCAAACTGATTGCCTTTCTGCTTACCGAGTACAATATGACGGTTGCCAATGTTCGTCGCCATTACGATTTTGCGCCGGACAAAAAGCAATGTCCGAGCTACATGATTCGGACTAACCGTTACAACGAATTTTTGGACATGATCAATAAAGAATATATTGCCATTAAGTTACTCAAAGACGCAACCGTGGAATGGACATACGACCGTCCAGATTTATTCGAAGCAGGCGGCAATAACCTGCTTTACAACAAAGCGGTAAGCGAACCGACTCCGGTTACAATCAAACTGCGCGTAACAAAAGGCAACTATACTTTCGAAAAAGAACAAATCTTGATTTTGGGAGGCCCAATCAGTGAATAAATACCTAAAGGTGAATCCGGAGATTGCGGATGCATTAAAAAACAACCGGCCGGTGGTAGCTTTGGAATCAACTATTATCAGCCACGGTATGCCCTATCCGGAAAATGTTGAAACCGCGCTTGCCTGCGAACGGATTATCAGGGAGGTGGGAGCCGTTCCCGCAACAATCGCCGTTTTAAACGGCGAGTTGATTGTCGGTCTGACCGAAGAAGAAATCGACGAAATCGGAAAAAAAGGCTCCCGGGTACTCAAAACTTCGCGCCGGGATTTGCCGTTTGTGGTGGCAAACAAAAAGGACGGGGCGACAACCGTCAGCGCAACGATGATTATTGCACAGCTTGCCGGGATTAAATTTTTTGCGACCGGCGGTATCGGGGGCGTGCATCGGGGAGCGGAAAAAACCTTTGATATTTCCGCCGACCTCGAAGAACTTGCCCAAACCGATGTCTGCGTCATTTGCGCGGGAGCCAAAGCAATTTTGGACTTGGAAAAAACACTGGAATATCTGGAAACCAAAGGGGTTCCGGTCGTCGGTTACCAAACGGATTATTTTCCGGCCTTTTATACCAAAAAAAGTTCTTGCGAATTGACGCTGAGGGCCGATACGCCTTCGGAAATTGCCAAAATGATCAAAGCCAAGGAAGATATGGGTCTTAAGGGCGGCATGATTGTGGCCAATCCGATTCCGGACCAATATTCGATGGACGAAAAACTGATGAACGATGCTATCGCCAAAGCCCTTGAGGAAATGGACAAAGCAGGAATCAGGGGTAAAGATGCAACTCCTTATTTGCTCAAAAGCGTTAAAGAAATAACCCGGGGACAAAGTTTGCAGGCCAACATCCAATTAGTCTACAACAACTGCCGGTTGGCTGCCCAAATCGCCAAAGCCTATGTCGAATATAAAGAATAAAATCATCACTTACCACAATTATCTGATTTTGCTTTGGTGGATTGTTTTGCTGATAGCATTTAGGTTCATCAACAATTTCCGCTTTCAGCACGGCAGTTCGGTTATTTTTTTGGTGCTTTTCTTTCTTCCGCCTTTGGGACTGAAAGTAATAAGCCTGCGTCACCGCCGTCATGTCAAAAAGCAAAAAGTCGCCCGAAAGAGCGGCTACTTCACCCAAATCAAAGACGATGTCGGGGAAGGGGTTTTTCAGTCCCAATTGGTTAATCCGCTCCGCAGTTTGTTTAGGAAAGCGGAAACGGCTTACCAAGAAACAAAAATAACCGTCGATATCAACAGTCAGGCCGAGCTTGTTTTCGATTCAGACAAAGCAAGCCTCGTAATTCACGATACTTTGATTAAATTCCGTTTTTACTACAGCAACCGCTTCGAAGATTTGACCAAATACGATTCCCGCGGATTCGAACACTATCCGACCGAAAAACTCTACCGGGCGGTTTTGAATCTTTTGAAAAACCTGACCGGAGATTTGGTTTATGAAGAAGTCCGCCAGGGCGGTAAAATTTTGGGATGTCTGCTATCGAAAAACGGCGAAGTGCTGTACAATATTGTCGAAGAACCTAAAAAAGGGCTTTTCGCCCCGAAAATCAAAAAAGATACGAAAACCGTCAATCTTCAAAAACTCAAGGAATAAGCTGTTTTGGGCTTATGCCCTTTGAGTTTTTTATTTTGCGACAAGTTTGTTGGTGGTTAGATAATCGACTCCTTCTTCCATCAAACGGTTGGCAACCGTTATATCGTCCACGGTCCATACCCCGACTTTCAAACCGTAACTGTGAAAGAGTTCAATCAACGGTTTGGTCAGCGATTTGTAATTGATGCTCGGTGATAACCGGTAATCCAAACAGGTTTTCAGATAATTGGGTGAGTACTTGCGGGTGAGGAATTGAAGGTTTAGGTTATTGTCAATCGCCCTGAGACTGATTAAGTGTTCGATATTGAAAGAAATAAACTGAAAAGATTCGAGGCCGGAAGCCTTTACCGTATCGTAAATGGCTTTGATGTCTTCCACCCTGACCTTTTCTTTGATTTCGATAATGGCCATTTTTTGGTATTTTCGACAGACATCCAAAAAGTCGGTCAAAGTCGCCGTCGTTTGGGTTGTATCATCCAAAAACGGAAGATTCTTGATTTCCGGCCAAGTGCTTTCGGAAATCACTTTGTCGACACCGATTAAACGCAGCAGGCTTTCGTCGTGGGAAATCACGATTTCGCCATCCTTGGTGACCTGAATGTCGCATTCGATGGCATCAAAATTGCTTTTTCCCGCCGCCTCAAAAGCTTTTAAGGAGTTTTCGACGTAGAGGGAAGAATAACCCCGATGGGCGATTAAGAGGGTTTTCGGGTTTTCCGAAAGGGCGCTTGTTTTTTCGCTCGTCAAAAATAACCCAAGGATAAGCACCAAACCTGCGCAGGCCATTATGGCTGCCACGGCATACGTTAAAGTCTTTTTCATTCGGTTCCTCCCGTAAAGATATAGTCCACTGGGATGGATGCGTATTTGGCTAATACATCGGCTTTGTCAAGACCCGTTATGCCGACTTTTAGTTTGTAATCATGATACAACCCCGCAATATACACCATTTTTTTCAGGAAGCCTGTTACTCTCATCACCAAATCGAAGTGGTATTTGCAACAATCCAAAAATAGTTCATCCGAATAGGCATCGGTTTCCAGTTGCAAATCAAGGTCCAAATCCTGATTCCGCAGATACACCAAATAGTCTTTTTTTGGAGAAATTAAGGTAGTTTGGTATAAAATCCCCAAAGCTTTTAATTGCCCGGTCAAATAATCGATTTCCTTAAAAGAAGTATTCCGGTTGATTTTGATAAAAATCCGCTTTTGATAGCGAATGGCTATTTCCAAAAAGGAGTTAAATTCAACGGTCGAATCTTGGGGGACAGCGAAAAAGCCTGCCTGGGCCAAATCCTTTAAAGGATATTGGTCGATGTAAAAAGTGGACCCCTCTTGTTCCAAATAAGGTTTTTCCGCGCAAATCGGATAACGGTCCTTGGTAAAGCGGGCAGAAAACATCAACCCTTCAAAAGGACGGTTGGCGGCGGCCAAAAAGGCCCGGTAGGAATTCGGGGTTTCTTTTACGGTATAACCTCCGCTTGCAATCCACATTGTCGGCATCTTCAACCTCCCTTGAAAACAATTCTTTCCTTAAGTATAACATATTTTTACAAAAAAGCCCGAAAAATAAGTCCTTTTTTACGTTTCGTTTTTTTGAAACGGCCGGTTTAAAAAAAGATGTTTTTTAAAATCTTACCGAAATTTACCCAAAAATGATATAATTCAGGAAGTACTTGTTTAAGATAAAAAACAATCAGACAAGAGACAAAAAAAGGAAGGTAACTGTTTTGATTAAAATTATTGAAATACCGGTTGAAAGAGCGCAGGAGTTTTGGGATCTTCACATCAATTATCTTGTCGACGATCAGATTATTGAACCGGAAGAATATGCCTATTTTTCCGGAACCAAGTATCGCTCCTATCTGGAAAAATTGATGAAAAGGGAAGTAAACCGGCACCATATGATTTATTTCGAAAAAGACGGGGAAAAAATCGGAGCCTGTCAATTTATTATTTATCAAACCGAAGACGGAAAATGTTTCATCCTCGATTATTGGATTTTCCAAGACTTTCGCAACCGCGGTTTGGGCCGCGAGTGTTTTCGGGTGTTGGAAGAATATACGAAACAGTACGGCGCCGAATATTTCGAAATCAATTATTCCAAAGAGGATAACCATCGCTTTTGGTTAAGTTTGGGTTTTGTGGACAACGGATTTGACGAATTCAATATGCCCCTGATGATTAAAAGACCGTAAAAAGCTTTTCTTAGACCTTTTCGCTTACAGACAGTTCACGGGAAATCCTTGGGAACTCTTTTAATTGTCTATTTTTTGCAAAAAAACGCAAAATCGAGTATAATATAATCGCAAATCCAGGAGGACAAACCCATGCGCAAGATAATCCGAAAAATAGCTGTTTTATTGACGCTAACCTTTTTTTCTTTAATTTTAACTTCCTGTACCGATAAGGTATTGGGAATAGCCATTGACGAAACAAGTATCCCGGACCATATCGTCGTCGGGACCTTTGATATAACGGACCTGAATTTGGTGGTTACCAAAGGCAATTATCAAACCGAAACCATACCGGTGACGATTTCGATGATCAGTGCTACCGATTTTGCGAAATTGAGCAATGTCGGCACCCACGAAATCGCCATAACTTATCTCGGTTTCACGATAAATGTCACCTTGAAAATCGAGGCGCCGAGCGACCAAGATATCGAAACGGTGCTTCAAAGCGATTTGGCGGAAATCGCCATTCCGGCTGTCATGTCGGACCTTTTCGTCCTTCCGTTGAACGGCACGCACGGCAGCACCATCAGTTGGGAAACCGACAGTTCGGCGCTTACCGTTTCCACGGGCGGCACCGTGACACTGACGAGACCACTCTATTTTGAGGAAGATTTGGCCGTTACTTTAACCGCTACCTTGGAATACTACGGAAAAACCTTAAGCCAAACCTTTGACACGCTTATCCCGAAACGAAACAAAGACGACGTCGACGAACAAATTGAAAGCGTGGCTTTCGGTCTGACTTTGCCGGAACTAATCGATAACACCTTAAATCTTCCTTTTAATGTACCGAATATCAGCGGTTTAAAAATCGAATGGGCCAGCAACAACCCCGAAATCATTGTCATCAACAACCCATTGCAAACCGTGCAGGTGTTGTCGCCGGAAACCGATACCCCGGTAACCTTATCCTTTACCATTCATTACCAAAACCGCAGTTACAGCCATTTTGACGGTTTTACGGTAATCGTCAAAAAAGGCACCACCCCGGCTCCCGCCGTTACCGATCTTTCGCTTGATGGAAGCATTTTGTCTTGGACAGGTGTCGAAGGAGCCGAAAGTTATGCCGTTTATGTCGACGGTGCTTTGGTGAAAATAGTGGAAAATTCTTTTGTGGACTTGGATACCGTCATTGATTCCGACGGCCGATATACCATCGGCATCCAAACTAACCCTTTCGGTTCTTATGCCCCAAGCTTAATCGTCGAAATCCCTTATCAGCAAATCCCTTCGCATGTCGAAGCCTATTACCGGGATCTTGATTTTGCTTTGGTCGGAAATGCTTTGAAAATGGAATTAAGAGAATTGATAACCGTAACCCACACCACCAAAACTTCCTATGCAAGCCTGCGTCAGCACTTGCAATATACCGACGCTTCCTTAACCGACGACAGCAAAATCCTGTTGTTTTATTCGCGGATTGAAGTCGACAAGACCTGGGATAACGGTGCAACTTATAACCGCGAACACGTTTGGGCTCAAAGTTTGGGCTGGTTCACAGAATCCGGCGCGGGTTCCGACCTTCACCATATCCGGCCGACCGATCCGTCGGTCAACTCATCGGTCAACAACCGCAAATTCGGCAATGTCGAAGGCGGAAAGCAAATCAACTTGAGCAAGAAAAACGGAGAAGGTCTGATTGACGGTTTTTACAAAGGCGATTTGTTCGAACCGGCCGACGAAGTAAAAGGCGATGTCGCACGCATTATTTTCTATCTGATGACCAGATATCCGGAAAGCGATTCTTACTCTTTCACAAGCGTAGCTTCAAGCCTCGAACTCTTGTTGGAATGGAACGCGCTCGACCCGGTCGATGAATTCGAAGCCCGTCGCAACGACCGCACCTGGGAAATCCAAGGCAACCGAAATCCGTTCATCGATTTCAGTTTCCTGGCCGATCAAATCTGGGGTTGATTTCCTGTTTTTAACCAAAGAAAGATAATTTCAATTTACAAAGCAAAACTTTCAAAAGAACAAAACTTCCAAAAAAAGTTTAATACTTCTATTGGAAGTTTTTTTTGTTTTTCGAAAATTTTTGATAGAAGAAAAAAGCTGAGTTTCCGCGCATTATTATAGCAGAAATGGCGGTGAAATCATGTTTCCAAACAACTGTTATATGACCAGGCAAATAAGCGAGGAAGTTCCGTATGCTCTTCAACAGCTGATGTGGCGGTTGATCCTGGAACTGGGGAAATTCTCGGAACTCGATTACCTGCAAATCTTTTCTTTTCGGTCCTTCAATCCCGAGAACGAAACTATCACTTTGATTCATACCCAGGAAGAACCGGAGTTTTATGCGGAACACTTGATTAAAGTTCCGACTTCGGTCGGAAGACGGCTGGAAAACCGGAAAATTTATATTATCGACGATATCGAGTATGCCACGATGCTTTTTGCGACTGAATATTAATTTTTGTTATGTTTGACAAACCCTTTGGTATCAACTATAATGTAATCGGCAAACAATAAGAAAAAAGAGGTTGATACAGTGAATTATTTTTGGGAAGGCCACAAACGGAAAAACACCGGAACAGTCAAATGGGACGGACAAAAAAACCCGAATGCCTTGCCGTTTTGGGTTGCGGATTCGGATTATGAAACTGCTCCGGAAGTTGTGAAAGCTTTTATTGACAGAAGCGAACAGGGGCATTTCGGTTATCAGTTGACCCAGGACGATTATTACCGGGCGGTCATATCATGGCATCAGAAAAGGTACGGTACCGAAATCCAAAAGAATTGGATTATTCCGCTTCCCGGGGTTGTTACTTCCATCAAACAGGCCATCGACCTATGGACTGCTCCCGGAGATAAAGTATTGATTCAGACACCGGTGTATTTTCAGTTTCACCGGGTAATCACTTTATCCAAACGGACCTTGGTGGAAAACAAACTGCGTCTCAACAACAATCGCTACGAAATGGATTTTGCGGATTTGGAAGAAAAGTTTAAAGAAGGCGTTAAGATGATGATTCTTTGCAGCCCGCATAATCCGGTCGGCCGGGTTTGGCACCAGGAAGAACTCGAACAAGTTCTTGTCCTATGCCGAAAATACGGGGTGATTTTGATAAGCGACGAAATCCACGGCGATCTTATCATGCCGAAGTACCGGTTTGTATCCGTCAACAGTTTAACCGAAGAAGACGATTTGGTCATGGTAAGTACCGCCCCCAGCAAAACCTTCAATCTGGCGGGCTTAAAAAGCGCTTATGTGATCATTAAAAATTCCCGCCTGCGCGAGGAATACCAAAACCATCTCAATGCGGCCTTTTTGCCCGGAATCAATGTTTTCGGTTTGTTGGGCACCCAAATCGCTTACGCCAAAGGCGAAAAATGGGTAATTGCCCAAAACAAACACCTTTGGACCAATTACAATTATCTGCGAAAGAAGTTAAACAAAGAAGTTCCTGAAGTAAAGATTGCCGATTTGGAAGGCACTTATCTTGTCTGGCTCGATTTGACTTATCTCAACCGAACTAGCGCCGACCTTGTGAGCTTTTTGTCCCAGGAAGGCCTGACCGTAAACGACGGCAGCACGTTCGGAAGGGATTTTCAGGGTTTTATCAGGTTCAACATTGCCTGCAGTTTCAGTCAGCTTGCCAAAGGCACGGAATTACTGATTGCAGCCTTAAAGAAAATGGAAAAAAATCCCTAGTCGCTGAGACTGGGGATTTTTAATTCCTGAGGAATAATAAAGACACCCGGAAATCTAAAGGATTGGCTTTGGAAATACTTTTTTTCGAGCGGCAGCCACTTGGTCAAAAAAGCTTCGTAGATTTGCGGGGTGGATCTTTCTTTTAAACGCTCGATTTGCGTGGCTTTATCGACTTCGCAAAAAACGAGTACATCGACAAACGGCTGAAAGAAGGGATGAAAACTGTAAACTCCTTCCAAGATATATATCTTACTTGGGGTAACGCTTACTTCTTTAAAGGAATTATCCGTGCAATCGAAACGCCGATATTTGGATAATGTGCCTTGTTTTAAGGGTAGGAGAACCTCTTTAAGCAAACGTTCGTAATGGATATTTCCCCCCGGGTTTTTCAGGCGTTTTTCGGTGCGCAGTTTCGGCGGCAAAAAGAAATCGTCGGCGGGAATGATTTGCGCCTCAAGTAATGTACTCAAATATCTTGCCAGGGTGGATTTACGACTGGCGGCGGGGCCGTCAATCGCAATGATGACCTGATCATGCGTTTTTAATAGTTCCATAACTTTGTTTTTGATATCGTCAAAGATAAAATGAGGCGAAACGGTTGAAGCATGCATTACGCGGTAGTGGGGGTCATAAAGGTCTTTATATTCTTGGCTGTGGGAAAAAGGCGGGTCCGGGTTTTCTTCGGGACTGGCGGGGATTTTGATAATTTGAAGTTCGGTCAATTCCTTTAACAGTCCCAGACAGTCTTCGAAAGAATACGGGTGGTCCGGCTTTATTATGGTTGATGCGATAAAACTTTGGGCAAGCTCCCGGATTTCCGAATCGGTCCTGTTTCCCAAATCGATGCGCACCATGTCGTTACCGAGGACCGTATAAGGTTTTTGGGGACGGTTGATCTTGGCGGCTTCCTGTTTGATACCGTCAATAACCGGCTTTGTATCAGTATCGCGAAAGAAATGCTGGGGTCCGTAATAGGCTTGATAAAGCATTTTCAGATAGTCGGTTTTTCGGGACTCCGGATAAAGTTGCGATTGATAAATCAAATAGGATGCCATATCGCCCAGGGGCGAAGATTTTATATTTTCCAGCCGGTTTTTTTGATCTTTTTCTTTTTTGGTTAAAGGCACGGGGTCAAAACCGCCTCTAGCCAAGGGGTTGCAGCGGAGGATCCGCCATAATGTCAAAAAGGAAGCTTTGACGAACGAAAATTTGGTATAGGCTTCCAACCCGTATTGGGAACAGGTCGGATAGTATTTACAATGCCCGCTGCCGATTGGGGATTTGGTTTTTCGGTATGTTTCGATTAGCCTGATGGCTAAGCAGTTAAGTCGTTTGGGCTTGGACATAAAAAGCAACTCCTTCAGCGTTTATTATACTATATTTTTGCTTATAATAACTGTTTTTCACTTGAATTTTCAAAAAATCCTTCTGTCGGCATGATTAAAAAGTAAAATTAAGGGAAACAATAAAACGACATGATTTACCTGGTTTTATGCATCATAGCCTTACAGATCTTTTTTTTGCTGATAAAGATAAGGTTGCGGATAGTCAAACGCGATGATTTCAACGTCGATTTGATTTTAAGCCAAATCTTTAACATCCGAATCGATCTCGACGAAAACGATTCTTCCGACAACAACAACCAAAAGGAAAGTTTCGGGGAATCAATCAGGCAGTTTTTGTTTTATTGGGAAGAAAGAGATTTTTTTAAGGCTTTGGCCAGAAGATCTTGGGTCAACAAAGTAACCCTGATTCAAAGACGCAATATCGATGACCCCGTTTTGAATGTTTACTGGCTGTTTTTGCAATGGCAATTGCTGAGTCTAATTCAGGCTCTGATTGACCGTTATTTCGTTTTTCAGAAAAACCGTTATTATCAGGTCATTTACAAAGAAAAGGAAAGCAACAAACGGATTGTGTTGGAAATCGAAGTTGAAACCAGAATTTTTTACCTGATTTATCTGTTGGTTAGATATCCGAAAAGCACTTCAAAAGTGCTTTTTCCCAGAAAGGAGCGTAGTTCATGAAAGAACACCCAATCAGCGAATTGTTGCAGAGTGTCGTCACCAAAATGGGAACCATGGTTGATGTCAATTTGGTGGTGGGAGATGCGATTACCTCGCATGAATCGATTATTATTCCGGTATCGAAGGTACGTTGCGGGTTTGTAAGCGGCGGCTTGGACCAAAAGAAAAACCGTTTGGACGGCGATGATGCCTATCCTTTCGGCGGCGGGGCGGGAGGAACCATTTTGATTACGCCGGTAGCCTTTTTGGTCTGCCAGGAAAAGGAAGTCAAGGTTTTGCATTTGAACGAATCGTCCCACCAATTTGACCGAATCATCGACACCCTGAGCAAAATGCTGGAAAAAGTATTCAACAAAAACCAGGAAACAAACTCCAAGCAAGAACCCGAAATTTACCGGGTTGAAAAATAAAAAGGGCCATAAAGCAAATCAAAAATCGGTTCGGTTTGCTTATGGCTTTTTTTACGGCTCCCGAAAACAGATATAGGTAATACCTTCGTTGGAATGTCGGTTGGCGCCGTCGGCTTTTAAGAATTTGGCGTACTTTTCTCTGGTTTCGACATAACCGGTAACAAAATAAACGTTTCCGGGAAGAAAGGCTTTTATCTGTTTTTGCCTTTGCAATGTCCGCAAATAATTCTCCACGCTCTTTTTGATTGCTCCTCCGGTCCCAGTAGATCCGTAACCATGGATTACTTTGGCGATGATTTTGTTGCCTTTTTTCATTTCCTCTATGAAATACCTTAATTCCCTCATCGCTTCGTCCACGGTGTAACCCTGCGACTCGATGTCGAGCGTATCGATCCGATAACTTTTTGTTGTTTTGGCCAATAAAATTCCCCTTCTTTCTTTGCTTCTCCCTTTAGTGCATTATACCAAGAAACGCCTTGATTTAGGACGAAAATAACAAGATTTTTTTGCTTATGCATTCTAAGGCACAAAATTGGAAAATGTGATATAATAAATTGATTAAAAAATGCGTTAGAGGTGATCCATGAAAGATGTTGTAATCATTGGCGGTGGAGCATCGGGTTTAATGGCGGCTATCATGGTAAAAAGCAAAGTCCAAGACCAAGCAAATGTCACTATTTTAGAGCGTCTGGAAAAAGTGGGTAAAAAAATACTCGTTACGGGCAACGGTCGGTGCAATTTTACCAACAAGCATGTCTCGGAAAACCGATATAACAATCCCAGTTTTGTCAAACCGATTTTAAAACAGTTCAATGTTGCGAAAACCCTCGAATTTTTCAATTCGATCGGTTTATTATATAAAGCAGACGAGGAAGGGCGTTATTATCCCCTTTCCGAAAATGCCAGTTCCGTCCTTGACGTTTTGCGCAACGAAGCCAAACGTTTGGGGGTTGTGGAAAGAGTCAATTTCGATGTCAGCAGAATCGCCAAAGAAAACGACCGTTTCACAATCGAAAGCAAGAATCGCCTAATTCAGGAAGCTGATTACGTGGTGGTGGCCACCGGCGGAAAAGCCGTTCCGGTTCACGGTTCCAACGGTTCGGGTTTCACGCTGCTTAAAAAACACAAAATGAAAATAACCGATTGTTTTCCCGGCCTGACCGGCGTAATCGTCGACGAAGCCCAAATCAAAGGCTTGAGCGGGTTACGGATGAAGGCAAAGATCTATTTATATCCCAAAAAGACTTCCAAAAAAGATAAAAAAGAAGCTCTTTGGTCGGATGAGGGTGAAGTGCAATTCAAAGAAAACGGCTTGTCGGGCATTGTAATCATGCAACTCCAAAGCCAAATCGCCCGAAAATTCTCTCCCAAAGGAGTTAAAGTATCATTGGATTTGATTCCGTACATGACTGAAGAAGAACTGGTCGAACATCTAGAACAGCGCCTTGCCCATATCGGCAACGAGGAAGTGGAAAATTTCTTAACCGGAATGTTTCACAAAATGCTGAGTCGCAATATTCTCAAACAGCGCTGCAAAATCCAGCTGGACGGCTATACGAAAGATTTGACGAAAAAGGACTTAAACAAGATTGCAAGTGCCATCAAAGATTTCGACTTTGATGTCAAAGCCTTCTATGACTTTGACAGAGCTCAGGTAACTATCGGCGGTTTGGATGTCAAAGAAGTGGTGCAGGAAACCTTGGAAGCAAGGAAAGTATCGCGGCTTTACGTCTGCGGGGAAGTTTTGAATGTGGACGGGGATTGCGGGGGGTTCAATCTTCAATGGGCCTGGTCCAGCGGCTATGTCGTCGGAAATGCCATCGCCAAAAAAATAATCGACAATGTGTAGAAAATTATGGAAGAAAACAGAGAAATTATTAATAAGATTACGGATTTACTCGACCAATTAGCGATGGCCTACTATGACGAACAAAGCCAAAAACGCCGTCTTTACTATTTCGAAGCCCTCACAAAAGTGCTGGAATTTTTGCGCACCGAGGATGAATGGATCAATACGCAGGAAGGTTCCCATGATTTAATCGCATTACTGAAAAGAGGCTCGCTGGAAACAATTCACCAAGCTCTCTTTTTTGTTGAGGTCAAGGGTTTGAAACATCAAAACTATGTTTTGGACTGCTTGGTTCCCGACGGTATCGCCTTACTGTCCGGATACATCATGGCTCCTTTCCTTGATTTCGATAATCCTCAAACCGTTTTGGGGGTTAATTTCGGGGTCGGACATTTTTTCTTCAACCAAGCGTTGATGTGGAATAATCCGAATCTTTGCTTTTTGGCAATCGAAAACGACGAACTGATCGGTCGCTATTTAATCGAAAAAGGTTTATTGTTGAAACAGCCTTTGGAAATCAAAAAAATCACCGATTGGAAAAATCAAAACGACCGAAGCGACTTGGTCATCGGGGATATGCGCAGCGAAGTCGTTATCAATCCTTTCCAAACCATTATCGACCTGGAAAATCTGACGAATGCGGAAGCCAGTCTGTATTTGGTGGATGCGGATTTTTTCCGAGGAAGAGAAATTGCTTATTTCAAAGATCAAATCAAACATGTAAGCCAACTTGCCGCTTTTGTGCTGTTGCCTGATGCTTTTTTCCAAAACGAACGGTTCAAAAAAGCCTTTTTGATTCTGACAAAAACCAAAAAAATTACCGAAATGGGCGTCTTTGCTTTGCCGAACATCAATGACTCCCAATCTTTACAAAAGACATTATCGGACATAAGAGCATACATTAAGGAGTGAATGAAAATGAAAAAAATAATGGCTGTTAATGCGGGGAGTAGCTCGCTGAAATTCCAATTACTCAACATGCCAATGAAGGGTGAAGAAAAAGGGGAAGAAGTATTAATCGAAGGATTATTCGAACGAATAGGATTAGATAGTGCTCAATTTACCATCAAGTACAAACCGGACGGAGTCAATTTGGTCAAAGAAACGAAAAAGGTGGATTTGCCGGATCATGCGGCAGCGGTTAAAATCCTGATTGAAACTTTGATTGCCAAAGGCATCGTCAAAAACATTGACGAAATCGACGGGGTCGGTCACAGAGTCGTTCACGGCGGCGAAAACTTCAAGGATTCGGCAGTCATCGACGAAGCTGTCATTAAGGAAATCGAAAGAATTGCCGATCTTGCGCCGCTTCACAATCCGGCAAACCTAATCGGAATCAAAGCGTTCCGGGAACTTTTGCCTAATGCGGTTCAGGTTGTCGTGTTTGATACCTCGTTCCATCAAACCATGCCCCCGGAATCTTACATGTATGCCGTGCCTTACGAATGGTACGAAAAATACGGTGTTCGGAAATACGGTTTCCACGGTACATCGCATAAATACGTGGCCATGCAAGCGGCCAAATATTTAAAACGCCCGTTGGAAGAATTACGTCTTGTTACCGCCCATATCGGCAACGGCGGATCGCTTGCGGCGATTAAATACGGCAAATGCGTCGATACCTCGATGGGATTTACGCCTTTGGCCGGAATTCCGATGGGAACACGTTCCGGTTCGATTGACCCGGCCATCATCGAATTTATCGCCAAAAAAGAAAATTTGAATATTTTTGAAATCCTGAATATTCTCAACAAAAAATCCGGTTATATTGGCATTTACAAAGAATCGAGCGATGCCCGCGATTTGCGTGATGCCCAAGAAGCAGGCAATAAATTTGCCGATTTGGTCATCAACATGCAAAACAAGAGTATCTGCGATTTCATTTCCAGTTACTACGGCTACATGGGCGGCATCGACGCCATTGTCTTTACGGCCGGCATCGGCGAAAAATCCCCGCAAACCCGGGAAGAAATTTGCGATCGCCTGTCGGAAGCTTTCGGAATTTACATCGACAAAGAATTGAACAAAATCAAAGGCGAATTCCTGGATTTGTCCCTTCCTCAATCAAAAATCAAAGTTTTGGTTATTCCGACCAACGAAGAATTGATGATTGCCTGGGACGTAATGCGTTTGGGATACGGACAAACCCAAAATTAAGAAAGATTGCAACCAGCAAAACCCCGAAAAGGGGTTTTTTCTTTTCTAAAATTCCAATTGTCGCAAGAAGAAATGCTTCGCTTCCATACGTATTATCGGTATGAAAAGAGGTGAAGAAATGAAACAAATCGTAATCATTATCCTGATTGTCACGCTTACCTTAATATGGTCCATCAGCATTCCCATGCTTGTGTTTGGGGAAGACTCTGCCATAATCGAGGAAGTCAAAAAACCCCTTTGGGCCATCGAAGGGGTGGATGCATACGAATGCCTGACTTATCCCGGATACCAAATTGTTCAAAGCAACGTTAACTTCGGTCAGCCGGGGTCGTATGCGATTACCTATCAGGCTCCGGACGGAACAACGGCGGAAAAACCGGTTATGGTTCTTGCTAAGGACCAAAAAGAATACTTTTTGGAAAAAAACTATCTTCCCGAAGATAATCCGGTTTATTACGACGAACTTTATGCCAGTTGCCAAATCGACGAAAAAACTTATGCCTACGCCTACAAATACCAGGAACGGAA
The DNA here is from genome assembly GCA_002329485.1 of Caryophanales bacterium UBA1427. Lineage (GTDB taxonomy): Bacteria > Bacillota_I > Bacilli_A > ML615J-28 > CAG-313 > UBA1427. Next base: position 34,052 of record DCTZ01000018.1, read on the forward strand.
TCCCCAATTCCCTCCCCACAATGTGTTTATCAACATTATGGAGGAAAACACTCTTAAATATTCGCTGCTCCTTTATTACAATACCTTTACCGAAGTTTCCCAAATGATTTATGATTCCGGTTATTTGGTCGGAACGGGACGTTACCGTTCGGCTAAGGGCGAGTGGGTGCTGTGGATGTTTCGCATCAATACGGAAACAAGAAAAATCGAACGGGTGGAATTAAGTACGAAAGGCGAAGTGGGGGGATTGGATATAGTAGCAAGCAACAATTCTTACTTTTTGGTGGGATGGACCGCTTCCGTCGATGCCCCGTTTGATCAAACCCGAAAAGGCAAAGATGCCTTTTTGGCGCAGGTCGACAAAACAACCCTTGCCTTAAAAACGGTCAAAACTTATCCGTTGGACGGGGATGACGCGTTTACGAATGCGGTATTGAAAGATAATTATATATATCTGACCCAAAGCTATAATCTTTTACCGGACGAAACTTATGCTGCCTTCAAAACCCTAAAAGTGGACTTTTTGGGAAATGTGCTTGGGGAAGCCAAATATCAGCACCCCTATCAAGCCCTTCCGTTAAAGTTAATCAAAACCCGGGATAAAATCTATCTGCTCGTCAAATTTTTCCATTATTCCAGCCAAAGTTTCAAAGATGCCTTATACGAAGTCGGTCCTGCTTTGTCAATGGAGGTTGCCGAAGATTTCACCACAGCAGAAACAAATGTTTTGGATATATATATTACGGACCGTAATTATCTGAGTTATTTAACCGTCAGGAATAACCAACCCCAAATCAGTTACAAAAAGTTGGGGTCGGAAAACCTCTTGGGCAGTTACCGTTTAAAGACCGGCGGCATCACTAATCCTGAATTTGTGAACGGAGGTTTCCGTCATATCATCGGAGCAAACCAGGAACTTATGCAAACGGCAGTCGTTGAAGTCGATTTTCTGCAAATCGACCATTTGGGCAGTACCGTTATTGCTGAAAACGGGCCAAAGCACGATTACCAAGTGATGGTTAATTTGGAAACCCTGGATCATGATGCAAGTTTATCCAAAGTGCCGGACTCTTTCGAATTGTTCGGAACATATCCCGGTTATTATGTCTTTTCTTCGAATCTAGCTTACTTTGTTTATGGCCAGAACTGGACCATTCTGCCGCAGGTCAGCGTGGAAAACAACCAGATTTACGACCTTGGGGTAAAAATCGAATTCAACGGGAACGGAAAACTGAACGGCGAAGAAATTGTCAGCGGCACACGTCTGAACCAACCGGGAGATTACATCTTGGAATTGACCGGCAAAGACTTTCAGATTGTTTCGAAAAAGTTTAAAGTAGCTCCTCTTTCGCTTCAAGCCGATATAACCGAACCGGTTGCTTCGGGAAAAGCTAAAGTTTACGTTGACGAAACGGTTTCAGACGAAGCGCGCTTCGATTTTATCAAAAATCCGGATAATCCGGTTTTCGGTACGAAGACCCAAGAAACCGACTGGGTGTGGCTGATTCCGTTAAGCGCGCTGCTTGCGGGGGCGGTTTTCATTAGTAGGGTGAAGGGGTGATAAAGATGAAAAACTTGCGTTTTTTGTTAATCCCGCTTTTTTGTCTGATGTTTATTAAAGGTCCTCTTTTAAAGGCTTTTGCCCAAAGCGAGATTTCGGAAGAGGTTTACTTGAATCAGGTTTTTGACGAAGAAGAAATCATTGATATTCAAGGCGAAGTGGTACTGACTGTTTTTCGCAACAGCGACAAAAACTATGTCAAACTTTACCGAAACGGTTTCCTTGTAAAAACAATCGAAGGGTCGTATCAAACACACACTTGGGATAACGACTATCTTTGGCTTGCTACTGCCGATTCGTTCTATAAAATAAACCGCCAAAGTTTCCAAGCCGAAATAGGAGCCAATGCTTTCGGTAAGGTCAATCAATTGCAGCTTCGGGAATCTGACCTTTGGCTGGTCGGCGAAAAAAGCAACAATGCGATAATTGCCAGACTGGATTATGCCTTTAAGGAACTGAAGACTTATTATTTTGGGGGAGATGCCTTCGAAGAGTTTACCGCTTTGTTTTGGTTTGACGATATTCCGTATGTTTTCGGTCAGAAAGATGCGCACAGCCTGAACGGACCTTTTGCCCATGTCGGAAGCAAAGGCGAAAGGAAACCTTTTGTTGCCCGCTTAAACAAATCGTTCCAAATCGAGCAAACCGTTTATTTTAACCACGAAAGCGGTGATGAACGGTTATATGATGCTTATTTCAGCGAAAAGGGCTTATTCTTCCTGGTTAAGACCAAAAGCACCTTTCATTATTATCGGTTGGACTTGGATTTAACCTGCCTGGAACACGAAGTTTATTCCGGTCTTAACAGTCTAATCGGCATGTTATCGCCGAGCGGTTTTTATGTTCTGCTGAAAGAAACCCCGGAAGGTATTGTTTGGGATGTTGCCTGCCGGGCGGTGGAAGATGATCAAACCATCGGAACGGGGTCTGTTGTTTCTGGTAAAATCGAAAACGGCTGTTTGGTCGTCTGCTTAAAAGAGAGCGGAAAAATCGTCAAAAAAACAATCGAAGAGTATCACATCAAGCGAAACGACCCGCTTTACCTTTCCTATTGGGACGAGGAGAATCTGACGAAAAATACCGAAGTGGAATCGTATTTTGAACCTTTGACCGTTTCGGTTAAAGAAGTCGACCCGTATTTCGAAAAGACGATGCCGGGCGAATACGAAGCAACTTTTAACATCAATCGTCTTAACGGCCAAACGCTTGAACTGAAGCAAAAAATAACCGTTTTGCCTTATGTGAACGTAATCGATCAGGGTATTTACGGACTGCCGTTTACTTTGGCCTTTTTTGGCAAGGGCTATTTAAACGGCGAACGAATTCACAGCGGTTACATCATCGAAACTCCCGGCGAATACGAACTGGTGATTTTGGACGGTTACGGCCGGGAAACAACGTACCGTTTTTATGCAGTCGCCAATTATCCGCGCAAAAACGGACATATCCCGGCGGATTATTATGTGGAAAAAGGGGAAAAAGTTTCGGTTCGGGTGGAACTCGAAAATCCGGCGGAGATTGACCGAATTATCGTGAACGGTAGTTCTCATCCTTTTACCCAAAGCGGCAAAACCCTGTTTTTGGAACTGACTCCCGGAGAAGGCGGACTTTCGGTTTTTGAAATAACGGAAGCTTTTTCAAATCAGGGTCAAGTTATCCCCGTCAATCAGACAATCAGAGTAGCGGTTTTACGGGCAGTCCCGGAAATCATAGTCAAAGAAGAAACCGGAGACAACTTAAAACTTTCTTTTGACATTGCCGATTCGGACAATGCCTTGGCAGCGTTGGAAATGGTAGTTTATAAAGATAGCCAAGCCTTATCCGCCAGGCTGATTTTTTTGGAAAACGATACTTTATCAGTAAGTTTGCCGGAAAAAGGGATTTACCGGGTGGAAATCAACGCCCTGGTGGAACGGGGAGACGGAATCTGGCAAAGAAAGCAGTTGTTCAGTTATAAGGGCGATTTTTCCAAACCGAACGTAACGTTTGCTTCTCTTTCTTTCGAACGTACCGGCAGGATTATTGAAAGCGCGGGGTTGGAAGTAAATGCTCCGGCCAAAGCCATGACGCCGCAGGAAATTACGGTGCTGTCCCAAAACATCACATCCCGGTATCAGAACAAAGGTTCGCTTCTTCCGTTGATTGTTTCCCTCGGATTTACGGGCTTGATTATCGTGCTTTTCGGTGTGAATTATTTTAAAAAGAAACGCGCCAAAAACACCCAAAATGATTAAAAAAAGGCCAGATTTCGCGAAGAAATCTGGTTTTTTCTTTTATCTGCTTGAAAAGGACAAATGATTATGATATACTAAAATAAAAAGGAAGTGATTGCCAATGAGGGTCGTACCGCTCTATGTATTGACGGAATATTCGATGTTTCAGTCCAGTTGCAAAATCGCCCAAATTGTCGAAGCGGCAGCCGACAATCACTTCACCCATCTTGCCATAACCGATGAAGGCAATTTGCACGGTGCCCTGAAATTTTATCAGGCCTGCAAGAAAGCCCGGATCGAACCGATTATCGGTCTGAAACTGAAATACCGGAATGAACAGGAATCCGATTATTTGTTGCTTTATGCGATGAACAATTCCGGGTATTTTAATCTCATGCAACTTGCAAGCTTAGCCAAATTTAACGACGGCTTGGTGGAATGGGAACAATTGCTTGCGAGTGCCAGGGATTTAATTGCGGTTATTCCCGGGGCGGAGTCTTCGCTTTTTTATGAATTGCAAAACAGGCGATTTGCAAAAGTCGAAAAGTTAAAACAAACCTTTCCTTACCTTTATTTGGGTTTGAGCCTGAACGAAACCGAAAGCCCTTGGTTCGAAATAATCGAACAGGCTGCCCAAAAAATCAACCTTCCTTTGGTAGCCCTGCACGGTGCGCGTTTCTTAAAGCCCGAGGACAAGGAAGTATACCAAGTACTTAAAGCCATCAAAAGCGGTGTTCTGACACCTTTGTCTCAGGAAGAAACGGATTTATTTTATTATTCCGCGGAAGATTATCAGAAACGATTTGCGGGAAAAGAAGAAATGCTCAGAAACACCGAAAAAATAGCCTCGCTTTGCCGTGTGGATATTTCTTTTCATACTTTCCACATGCCGGAGTTTGCGACGGACCTGGACAGCGACGATTATTTGCAATCGTTATGTCTCAAGGGTTTGTCCAAACGGTTAAGTCTGACCAAAAAAGAACACCTGTACGAAACTTACCGCGAACGGCTGATACACGAACTTTCCATCATCAAAAAGATGGGCTATTCCGATTATTTTCTGATTGTATGGGATTTTGTTAAATATGCCAAGAATGAAGGAATCTATGTCGGACCCGGCCGGGGTTCCGCACCCGCTTCCCTGGTAAGTTACTGCTTGGGCATTACGCAAATCGACCCGTTGGAATACGGGCTGTTGTTTGAACGGTTCCTGAATCCGGAACGGATTACCATGCCCGATATCGATATCGATTTTCCGGACGATGCCCGCGATACCGTCATCAAATATGTCGGCGAAAAGTACGGGCAAAACCGCGTGGCGCAAATTTGCACCTTCGGCACATTTCAGCTGAAATCTTCGCTTCGGGAAGTGGCAAAAATCCTCAAACTTCCGGAAACCAGGCTGAATGAATTGTTGAAAATCGTCGGAAACAGCGATGAATCGATGGAATCGATTTTGGCGAGTAACTCAAGGCTGAAAAGCCTTACCGAAACCTATCCCGATATCGCGCAGGTAATAAACCTTGCCTCCAAACTCGAAGGTTTGCCGCGAACTGTTTCGACGCATGCGGCGGGAATTGTCATCACCAAAGAAAATTTGCTCAATTATACCCCTTTGGATAAAGGTATGAACGGGATTTACCAAACTCAGTATGAGGCAAGCGATTTGGAAGCTTTGGGCCTCTTAAAAATGGATTTTCTGAGTTTGAAAAACCTTTCCAATATCAAAAAAACCCTCGATTTGATTCAAAAAGATTATCCATCTTTTGCGATTCCGAACGATTTTCAGGATTTCAAAACGTTCAGAATGCTTTCCAAAGGTTGGACGACCGGCGTGTTCCAGTTGGAATCGGCCGGAATGCGCAAAATGCTGATGGAATTAGGGGTCAACCGTTTCTCGGATTTAACCCTTGCTTTGGCCTTGTATCGGCCCGGTCCTTTGGAAATGGTACCGCAGGTTGTGGCAAGGAAAAAAGGCAAAGAGCCGCTGACCTATCTTCATCCCGATTTGGAACCGATTTTGAAAGAAACCTACGGAACGCTTGTCTATCAGGAACAAATCCTGCTGATAGCAAGAAAATTTGCCGGATATACCTTGGGTCAAGCCGATGTTTTGCGACGGGCGGTATCCAAGAAAAACCGCGAGATTTTGGAAAAAGAACGGCTTCCGTTCGTCCAAGCCGCGAGCCGGCGCGGTTATGAAAAAGCGGTGGCAGAGGAAATATATGATTACATTGTGCGGTTTGCCGATTACGGGTTCAACAAAGCGCACTCGGTGGCTTATGCCATGGTGGCCTATGAGACGGCTTATCTTAAAGCCAACTTTCCTCAATATTATCTGGCGGCTTTGATGAGCACCGTCATCGGTTCCGAAAGCAGTTTGGAAACCTATCTTCAGGAAGCCAAACAGTTCAAAGTTCGGGTGGTTCCGCCGGACATCAATTTAAGTTCGGATCAGTTTACCGTTGAAAAGGACAGAATCCGTTTTCCGCTTAACGGCGTTTTCGGGATTACCAAAGTCAAAGCCGAGCAAATATTGGCGGAACGAAAAAACGGGGCCTTTGTATCGTTTGAAGACGGCGTAATCCGTCTGAAGAAAATTTTGCCGGAAAACCTAATCGAAAACCTGATTTTTAGCGGAGCTTTCGATGCTTTCGGTTTAACCAAAAAAACGATGGTGGAACAAATGCCTTCCATCATTTCGCGCAGCGAATATTCTTTTATGAAAGATTACGATTTGATAAAACCGACTTTCAGCGACATCGAATATCCGTTCGGAACGCTTTTGGAAAAAGAAAAGCGAATGCTCGGTGTCAATCTCCAATACAATATATTCGATCAATTTAACCACCTTTACCAAAACCGCCGTTATACCAAAATCGCCATGACAAAACCAGGTAAAACTGTCGAAGTACTGGGGATTTTGACCAGATTGAATCTGATTACCACCAAAAACAACGAGCAGATGGCCTTTGGAATTATCAAAGACGATAGCGGCGAGATAGATGTTACGATTTTTCCGAGCACGTTTAAGCAATACCAATTGGCGGTCGGCATGTTGATTGCCATCCGCGGACGGATTGAAGAACGGAAAGGAAAAAACCAATTATTAGCGGAATTAATAAATGTAAATATAGGAGGAAATTATGAAAGTACTATGCTATGACATCGGTGGTACGGACATTAAGTATGGAATTGTTGAAGACGGTAATTTAATTGAAAAAGCGTCCGTAAGAACGGATGCCGCATTAGGTCAACAAGCATTGATTTTAAGATTGGTCCACACAACCCGCGAAATGCTTAAAAAACACAAAGTGGAAGGCGTCGGCGTCAGTTGTGCTGGTTCCATCAATATCGAAACGGGGACGGTAATCGCTGCCCCTGAGCATATTAAGGAATTTTTGGGTCTAAACTTCAAACAGATTTTTAAAGACAACTTCAATTTGGAATGCTTCGCGGACAACGATGTCAATTGCTTTGCGATAGCGGAAGGTGAATCGGGTGCTGCCAAAAAAATGAGCACCTACCTGACGATGACAATCGGCACCGGTATCGGCGGCGGCATCGTCATCCGGAGACAAATTTGGCGTGGTTCTTTCTACAACGGCGCCGAATTTGGTCGGATGTTTATCACGGATAAAAAATTCGAAGCGATTTGCTCGACGGCTTCGCTTGTTCGGGCAGCCCGGAAAGCCGGTTTGTCGGTCAATAACGGTGTCGAAGTATTCGAAATTTACGATGACAAAAACCACGAAAAGAATGCTTTGGCAGTAAAAATCGTAAAAGAGTTTTATCAAAGCCTTGCTTACGGTATTGCCAACCTATTCTATATTTTCGATCCGGAAGCCATCATTATCGGCGGCGGCATCAGCAATCGCAAACGTTTAGCCCAGGAAATCCGTCAGGAATTAAAGAAAATTTTAGACCCGGCATTCTTTCGGAATGCGGTATTGTTGAATGCCGAACATGCCAACGACGGCGGCATGTTGGGTGCTTATTACAATTTTGTCAAAGCATACGCGAAACCAGAAAGTGAGAATTAATACATGAACGAAAAAACTGCGCAAAAAATAAGCCAGTGGAAAAACTATCCTAATTTGGATCCTTTACTAAGAAAAGAACTGGAAAGCTTAAGCCCCGAAGCCTTGGAAGATGCCTTTTACGAAGACCTGGCTTTTGGCACTGGGGGTTTAAGAGGTGTCATCGGTGTTGGCACCAATCGGATGAATATCTATATTGTCCGAAAAACCACGTTGGGATTTTATCAATATTTGGTTGAACATTATCCCGACTTAAGACAAAAAGGTGTGGTAATTTCCTATGATTGCCGGCACTATTCGCAAACCTTTGCGAGAGCGGCCGCGGAAGTGTTAGCCTCCCGGGGCGTAAGAGTTTATTTGTTCTCAGACTTAAGACCGACTCCGGAACTGAGTTTTGCGATTCGCCATTTGAAGGCCGCCGGCGGCATCATGATTACCGCAAGCCACAATCCGCCGATTTACAACGGTTACAAAGTTTACGACCATGAAGGTTGTCAATTGATACCGGAGCTTGCGGATGAAGTGATTGCCAAAGTCAACGAAATTGACAATCCGTTTACGATTGAAGTAATCTCGTTTGAACAACTCGTGGCAAGCGGCATGATTTCCTTAATCGATAAAACCGTCGACGATGCTTATTTGGCTCGGGTATCGCAGGTTCCGAAACATTTCAACGTCAAAGTCAATAACAAGAAAAACATTAAAATTGTTTTCACGCCGCTTCACGGTACGGCCAGCGTTCATATGGTCAAACTTTTGGAAAAGCACGGCTTTACGGTAATTCCGGTTCAGGAACAAATGGTCCCGGATCCGAACTTCTCCACCTTGGTAAGCCCAAATCCGGAAGAAGCCAGTGCCTTTACTTTGGCGATTCGGTTAGGGGAAAAAGTGGATGCGGATTACCTGATTGCCACCGACCCGGATGCGGATCGGATGGGAATTGCGGTTAAGACCAAAAACGGTTATCAGTTGCTGACCGGCAACCAAACCGGTGCGATTATGCTGTATTTTCTTGCCCAATACAAAGCCCGCAAGAAAAAAGGAGTGGTCTTCAATACGATTGTTACCTCCAACCTTGCCGGACAAATTGCCGAACGCTACGGTTTGCTCCTTGCCCAAACCTTAACCGGCTTTAAATTTATCGGCGCGGAAGCCAAACGTTTGGAAAAAACCGACGAAGAATTTTTCTTCGGGTTTGAGGAATCGTACGGCTACGTAATCGAAGATTTCGTGCGTGATAAAGACTCCCTTCAATCAACGCTTGCCCTTTGCTATATGGCGTCTTTCTACAAAGAACAGGGTAAAACTTTGCTCGATGTTTTATACGATATCTATGAAGAATTCGGCTACTATTTGGAAGATGTCCACAATATCGCGTTAACCGGCTTTGAAGGCAAGAAGCGGATTGACGCCATCATGCGTTATTTCCAGGAAGCCAAATTTACCGAATTTGCCGGAAAGAAAATCGCAGTCATGGAAGATTACGAAAAACGCGTCCGTTATCAAAACGACACCGAAACACCGCTAACCCTCCCGCAATCCTTAGTCGTCAAATACATTTTTGACGACGGCGGATGGTTTGTGCTTCGTCCGTCGGGTACCGAACCGAAATTGAAAATCTATATTGCGATTGTCGGCAAGACCATCAATGAAGCCAAGAGTTTTATTGATAAATTAAAACAACAAATTATAGCCACGATTGAAAGGATTTAGGTGAATTAATGTTAAAAGTCAATATCAAAGAAGCGCTAAGGTTTATCGACCAAAGCGACTATTTGGCCGTCCAGGAAACCGCCGAAAAGGCGCGCAAAACTCTCCTCAGCAAAACCGGGGCGGGAAGCGAATATTTGGGATGGCTGAACTGGCCGGTCGAGTATGACCAAAACGAAGTTTTGCGAATCATGGAAGCTGCAAAAACCATTCAGGCGGATTCCGATTGTTTGGTGGTCATCGGCATCGGCGGATCATATCTAGGGGCCAAAGCGGTTTTGGTCAGTTTGGAACCGTATTTTCCTCAAAAAGAAAAAAAGTTGGAAATCATTTTTGCCGGACATACGCTTTCCCCGAGTTATTTGGAAGAACTGCTGACTTACCTTGAGGATAAAGATTTCTCGATTAACGTTATCTCCAAATCCGGAACAACCACGGAACCAGCGATTGCCTTCCGGTTCCTCAAGGATTTGTTAATCGAAAAATACGGCAAAGATGCTTACGAAAGGATCTATGCCACGACCGATCCCGTTGTCGGAGCTCTTCGCACCCAAGCCAAAGAACTCGGTTATCAGGCGTTCAGCGTGCCGAGCAATATCGGGGGACGTTATTCGGTTTTGACAGCCGTCGGTTTGCTTCCTTTGGCAGCCGCAGGCATCGATATTTATGCTTTGCTTGAAGGAGCCAAAAAAGCGCAAATTGATGCGTTTACCTTGCCGTTTTCCGAAAATCCGGCCATGCAATATGCGAGCATGCGTTACCTGATGGATCAAAAGCTCGGCAAACTCATCGAAGTTTTGGTTACCTATGAACCTAAACTGAGTTACATTTGCGAATGGTGGAAACAGCTTTTCGGCGAATCGGAAGGAAAAAACCATAAAGGACTGTTTCCGGCCAGTTTGGTATTCTCGACCGATTTGCATTCGCTCGGCCAATACATTCAGGAAGGTAAACGAACGATGTTCGAAACCGTGTTAAGCATCGACAAATCTTTAAGCGAAATTGAAATTACCGAAGAAGACGATGATATGGATCAACTCAATTATTTGGCCCGAACCAAAGTTGAGGAAGTCAATCGTCAGGCCATGCGCGGAACGCTTCTTGCCCATGTGGACGGAGGAGTTCCGAATATTCAAATCCAATTGTCGGCTCTCGATGAAGAAAATATCGGTTACTTGCTGTATTTCTTTATGTTCAGCTGCGGCTTGTCTTGTTATATGACCGGAGTCAACCCGTTCAATCAACCGGGTGTCGAAAGTTATAAACGCAACATGTTTGCGTTGCTCGGCAAAAAAGGTTTCGAAGATTTGAGACAGCAACTGGAAGAACGTTTAAAAGTAGAAGAAAAATAGAAAAAAAGACGCTGGAATTGCCAAGCTTAAGCAATTTGGGCGTCTTTTTCGTTTAACGGTTTAATTTTTTGAATCATGTAGATAAACGGCGTGTCAAGCAAAGCGACAATCGCTTTTACCACATAAGTAGTCAACATGACTTCCCAAAAAACGATACCCGTATAAGTTTTGTTTAAACCAAAGGCAATCGTTACAAAAATCAGGGTGTCGACGGCTTGTCCGATTAAAGTCGAACCGGTTTTGCGCAGCCAAAGCATTTTTTCGGATGGCCATCTTTTTTTGATTTGTTGAAAGATGGCGATGTCCAATAATTGGCTGGTTAAATAAGCGATTAAACTGGCGATAAAGATAATCGGCATCAATTTAAAGATGGCGCTCAGCGAATCGTTCATTTCAACGGTATCGGGGGTTCCTTGAAACCATAAAGCAATTTGCATGATGATTACGCTGGTAAGATTAATAAAGAAACCGACGAAAACCGCTTTTTGGGCGGTTTTTTTGCCGTACTTTTCGTTAAAGATATCTCCGGCCAAAAAGACCGTACCGTACATGATATTGCCCAAGGTAGCGGTGATGCCAAACAATTCGATAGTTTTCATGACCTGAATATTGGCAAGGACCGTTGCCATGGCCACCCAGGCAAAGAGGCCGATTTTGCCGAACAGGTAATAACACAAGACTATCAAGCCAAAATTAACGATGGCGAAGATAATCCATATCATTTCATTTGTCATGGTAATCCTCCAATTAATAATGTTTCCGATATTGAGTTATTATATAACATTTCTTGATAAATTTCTCCATTTTTGATACAATATTTAATAAAGGAAGGTGCAATATGGCCTTTAAATTTCAATTACTGAAAAAAGATCCTAACTCCATGGCCCGTTTGGGAATTATCCAAACCGACCATTCTACCTTCGAAACCCCGGTTTTTATGCCGGTCGGAACCCAGGCAACGGTAAAAACCTTAACCAAAGAAGAACTTGAAGCAGCGGGTGCTCATATCATCCTGGCGAACACATATCATCTTTGGAATCAACCGGGACACAAACTGATCGAACGCGCGGGAGGTCTGCACAAATTTATGAATTGGGACCGTTCGATTTTAACCGATTCCGGCGGCTTCCAAGTTTTTTCTCTGGCGGATTTACGCAATATCAAGGAAGAAGGGGTTTATTTCAAACACCATAAAAGCGGGGCCCCGTTATTTTTATCTCCCGAAATAGCTATTGAAATCCAGAACAGTTTGGGCAGCGACATCATGATGAGTTTTGACGAATGTCCGCCTTATCCTTCTTCAAGAGAGTATATGGAAAAATCGGTGGAAAGGACCATCAGATGGGCTAAACGCGGTCAGGCAGCCCACCGGAATCCCGACCACCAGGCGCTTTTCGGAATTATCCAAGGCGGCGATTATCGGGATATCCGCGAATACTGTGCCAAAGAATTGGTGGCCATGGATTTTCCGGGCTATTCCATCGGCGGTTTAAGCGTGGGCGAACCGAAAGAAATCCAAAACGAGGTTCTGAGTTATACAACACCGCTTATTCCCGAAAACAAACCCCGTTATCTTATGGGTGTCGGTTCCCCGGGTGCCATTTTGGATGGTGTGGAACGCGGCGTCGATATGTTTGACTGCGTGCTTCCGACCAGAATCGCCCGTCACGGTACCGCTATCACTTCCGAAGGACGTTTGCTTTTAAAGAACAAAGAATTCGAGGAAGATTTTACGCCCGTTGACCACAAGTGCGATTGCTATACCTGTACTTATTATACTAGAAGCTATATTCGCCACTTAATCAAAGCGGGCGAAATTCTCGGAATGCGACTGTTAAGTATTCACAATATACATTTCTTGTTGCAACTGATGGCAGACATCAGACAAGCCATCAGAGAGGATCGCTTTTTGGAATTCAAGGAAGCTTTCTATGCTTCTTACGGTCTAAACGAAAGCGAGAGCGATTTTTGATGAAAAAGCTAATCTTTGCTATTCTTTTGGTGCTGCTTGTTACTGGCTGTGCCTGCCAAAATCAAACGATACCTTACGAAAACGGGGTAACGCTTTCGCTTCCTCAGGAAATCAAAGCACATTTGCTTGAAGGAACCGCGATTCCCGAAAAACGCTTCGACTATCCCGGAACCCTGAACGTTGCCAGTTTCAGTACTCCGGATCGGTATTTGCTGGCAGGGAACGACCATTATAAGGTAAGCGAAGCCATGGCCAATCATTTGGCAACCTTCGGCGACCATTATATCAATACCAGCGTTCAAAATCAGCCCAACGACGACGGATATGCCCGATTCGGTGCGGAAAAACTGCCCATCGATCCTCCTGCAAGATATTCCACCGAAATCAAACGGGTGGCGTGGGACGAATTCGGCACCAGGTATTCCTATCAGTTTAGAACCTTTACCAGCGGGGGAACAGTGTACTACACTTACAGTTACACCACGAATACCACTTTGATTATGGAAATATCGTTGATGGTAGTCAAACAAGACGGCAAAAACAAATTGGCTTTGATACCTTTGCCGTTCGACACCCGTTACGAAGTCGGCAAAAACCTGCAAATCGATAAACTGATCAAAAAAGACACTTACCTGGACGACCAATATTATACTTTCATTTATCCGCCGTATTTGGAAAATCTGAGTTTGGCCGAAAAAGAAACGGAAGTAAGAAATTGGTATACTACTTTTTGCCAGGGGCGCAACGAGAACGGCCAATTCGTGATAACTTATCTCAACCAGGAATTTGCGATTGATTTCGGTCAGAAGAAACTATCCAAAACCGATAAAACCGAACAGGATGCGTTTGCGATTAAATATCTAGGAAATGCCAATCAGTAAGAAGTCAATTTTCTTTTTAACTTATTTGCCCCCAAATGGTTGATTAGAAACAGTGATAACCCGATGGTTTTCGCTGTTTTTCTTTTTTGCTAGGGTTATGCGATTCCTGGAAAAGAAACCGAACGATTAAGGGGAAAGATGGGGACAAATCGATTATCGGCATTGCCGAGATTAGCTCGGGGATAAACCGGGAGTACATATTGCCTGAGGATATATAATTCCTGGGAAATCGAATCCTATTTTACCGGCAATTTCTTTTTAGAAAATTGCTTAATATATTTTGACAAACAACCTATTGCTGCCCGAAGCGGGTTTTTTTGATGAAGACAGTTGGTTTATCAATATTCTTGTTATGGAATCCTGCTGTTCAGGTTTGTTTGCGAATTGCAAAAAAACCCGACAATCTGCAAATCCTCGTTTTGCAACGCAAGCTTGCCTTATGGGCAAGCTTTTGTCATATTTGCTTCAAATTATCGATAAAATGATATGGGGTATAAATATGAACAAGCGCATTGATAAACTATTGTATATCGATATTCTGATTCTGGTTGCTATCGGTTTATTGATGGTTTACAGCGCAAGCAATGTGGTGGCAAAATTCAAATACAACGATGCGGGTTATTATTTCAAACGCCAGCTGCTTTTTGCCTGCCTTGGCTTAATCGGGATGCATCTTGCGATGCGTATTAATATCATGACAATTAAAAAGTATACCTCATGGTATTTTTTTATTGCCTTGTTATTGTTGATTTTGGTTTTGATTCCCGGAATCGGGATTGTCAGGGGCGGTGCCAGAAGCTGGATCGGTTTCGGCAACTTCAGCATCCAACCTGCCGAAGTCATGAAACTGACCGTTATGCTGCTGTTGGCCAAATTTTTAAGCGAACATGCCTTGGAGCTATCCAGATTTTTCCCCTTTTTGGTGCTTCTTTTGATTATCGGCATCATTTTTGCCTTGATTATCCTCCAACCCGATTTCGGAACGGGACTTGTGATTGTTGCATCAAGCATTTTGCTTTTGTTTTTAAGCGGGGCGCCTCTAAAGTATTTTATTTTTTTGCTTTTGGTGGGACTATTGGGGGTAGTAGCTTTAATCATCAGCGCGCCCTATCGCATCGAACGGATTTTGGCTTTTGTCAATCCCTGGCAAGACCCTTTGGGTAGCGGATTCCAGGGCATTCAATCGCTTTTTGCGATTGCGCCGTCCGGGTTATTCGGTTTGGGTTACAACAACAGCATGCAAAAACATTTCTTTTTGCCCGAACCTCAAAACGATTTTATTTTTGCGATTATCGTCGAAGAACTGGGGTTAATCGGGGGAGCGTTTGTCATCGGTTTGTATTTCTTTATTTTCTACAAGACCGTCAAAATCAGCGTGCGGGTTAAAGACAGATATCTGATGTATGTGGCTTTGGGAATGGGACTTTCTTTGTTTGTCCAGGTATTTGTCAATATTTCGGTGGTGGTGGGACTGCTTCCGGTTACCGGGATAACTTTGCCGATTATCAGTTACGGGGGATCGAGTTTGATTTTTACCCTTATTTCCCTCGGTATTTTGTTAAATGTCAGCCAATATCAGGAGGTGATTTAAATGGCAACGCTTATTTTCGTCGGCGGGGGAACGCTCGGGCATATCTATCCCGCCCTTCCGGTTATCAAAGAATGGAAAAAACGGCATCCGGGCGATACGATTATTTACCTTGCCTGCAGGCGGTCTTCCGAACAAAAGCTGCTTTCTTCCATCCCGGAAATCGATGAGTGCCATTTTTTTCCGCTTCGGGGTTTGGCCGGGAAAAATGTCTTTAGGAAAGCCCGGGTTTTGTTTGGTATCGTCAGCGATAATATCAGAATGCGGAAAATCATCAAACTTTACAAGCCTTCCCTTGTAGTCGGCATGGGAGGTTCGATCAGCGGACTGTTTCTGCGCATCAGCCATAAAGCAAAGTGCCCGATTATTATCCACGAACAGAATGCGGTTATCGGCAAAGCCAACAAGTGGTCGCTTAAATGGGCTGAATATTTTTTGACTTCTTTTTTGCTTTCGCCGCTTCATCCTAGGCAAAAATGGATTGGAAATCCTCGGTTTGACGAGGCCAAAAAGTTGGCAAACAATGCCAAAAAAGCTCATGGCTATACCAATCTAATGATTGTTTCGGGTTCGCTGGGTGCCAAAATTATCAACAAAACCGCCATTGCTTTTCTGAAGTCCCCGCATAGCTTGGCCTATTCCACTACGCTGATTACCGGAACCCGTTATTTTGACGAATGCGTCCAAGCCTTGGGTGCTTCCCAAAAGCCTCATTTCAAAGTCGTTCCTTTTTCGGATAATCTATTGGAATTGATGACCGAAGCGAATATTATCGTCAGCCGGGCTGGCGGAACCACCATGTTCGAAATTTTGGGACTGAATAAACCGATGATTCTGATTCCTTCGGAAAATGTCAGCGACAATCATCAGTTGTCGAATGCCTTAAGTTTTGCCAGGGAAAATCTGGCTTTCGTAATCGAAGAAAAAAATCTGAGCCCGGAAACCTTTCTTTCCTGCCTGAATCGGGCTTGGAGTCTGAAAAAAGATCCTGTCAATCCTTACCTTATGCTTAAGGCCACCGAAGCGTTTTGCGAGACGATGGAGAAGGTGCTGAAAGAGTGAAAGACTTCATCGAATTTGTCAACGAACATGAACTAGGCAAAATCAGGGAAAATGTCAGTTTCAAGCAGCTTACGTCTTTAAAAATCGGCGGGACGGCCCGTTGTTTATACGAGCCGAATTCTTTGGACAATTTAATGATTGCCTATAAGTACTTAAAAAACCGGCAAATTCCGACCTACGCCATCGGCAACGGCACCAACCTTTTGGTCAGCGACGACCGGTTTGATTTGGTTTTGATTAAGCTTACCAAATGCAACGGTTTCAAACCGCTTTCGGAAGGAAGGTTTATGATGGAAGCGGGCTGCCAAAGCGGAACCGTCGGACGGATAATCGCGAAACTCGGTTATTCGGGATCGGCCTTCATGGGGGTAATCCCCGGCACCGTTGGGGGATTGATATATATGAACAGCGGGGCTTACAAGAAAGAGGTAGCGGATTTTTTGTACCAATGCGACTATCTTGATGCCAAGGGGGACCTGGTTTCGCTGACCGAGGGTTTTAACTTCGGTTATCGGGAGAGCATTTTCCAATCAATCGATTGTCTGATTATCCGGGGGTTTTTTAAGTTTCCGCTTGCCCCCAAGGGGGAAGAACCTTACCAAACGATTAACCGTTATTTGGAATTGAAACGAAATACCCAGCCTTTGAATGAGAGGAATGCGGGGAGCGTCTTTCGCAATCCTCCCCATATCCATGCCTGGGAGATAATCGATGCTTTGGGTTACCGGGGTTTTTCGGTGGGGGATGCAGGGGTGAGCATGAAACACGCCAACTTTTTGGTCAACAAAGGCAATGCTACCTTCGAAGAAATGGCGAAACTGGTCGAGCTGATCCAAACTGATGCCAAGAAATATTACAATATCGACTTAAAGTGCGAATGGAAAATTTTAAAAAAGTTATGATAAAGCCCCATGCATCGGGGCTTTTTCCTCATACTCTATGAGTAGGAGGTTAAATAATGCACAATCAGTATGTCAATTATTTTATGGATCCGTTTTCGCCGTATCGCGAATGCAATAAAGGTCCCCAAGGACAAAATGAAACATTCACGAATGCGTGGGAAGGATTCATCCGCGGCAATCTAATCAACGAACTTTATACCCCGTATTTCAATTACGTTCCGAAAGAACCCCGGGTATTTTCGGAAAAAGACCAGTTGCTTTTGCCGGTCCAGGCGCTCGATTTTATGAGGGTGGAACTGAATCTTTATTTGGACACGCATCCTGATGACGTCAATGCCATCAATTTGTTTGCGCAAAACCAAATTGCCTTAAACGAAGCCAAAAGGCGCTACGAGGAACGTTTCGGTCCGTTGGTAGTCTTTAATGCGACAAGTACCGCAACTCCGTGGAGTTGGACCCAAGGCTGGCCGTGGGAAGGAGGAAGAAGATAATGTGGATTTATGAAAAGAAATTGCAATATCCCGTCAATATCACGAAACGGGATTTGGCCATGGCCAAAAACATTTTAACCCAATACGGGGGGCCCCAAGGAGAACTTGCCGCCGCAATCCGTTATCTCAACCAACGCTACACGATGCCGGACGAATACGGCAAAGCGCTTCTGACCGATATCGGAACCGAGGAGCTGGCGCATATCGAAGTGATTGCGGCGATGGTCAACCAACTGACCAAAGGGGCAACCAAAGAAGAAATTCTGGCCGCGGGATTGGGACCTTATTATTCCAACCACGGACTCGACTTGTTCCCGGAAAACAGTAGCGGCGAACCGTTCACCACCGCTTATATCTCGGCGGTCGGCGATCCGATTGCCAATATCGAAGAAAACATGGCAGCCGAACAAAAAGCCCGGGCGGTTTACGAAAATCTGATTAACCTTGCGACAAGCGACGAAGTCATCCAACCACTTCTTTTCTTACGCCAACGGGAGATTATCCATTATCACAGGTTTGCGGAATTGTTGCAACGCTATCAGGAAATGGGGCTTCAGTAGTTCGAAAAAAGGACTGAGTGTCCTTTTTTTTATGGGGCGGGGTGTTTTAAAATATTGGCAAATTTCAAAAACAATTGACAAATTCCCTGAATTAACATATAATCATGTTGACCGAAAGGGTTAATAAGCCCTTTTTTTGGTAAGAAAAGATTGGTTTTTTATTTTTTCTGTTTATTTATTTGAAAAACACTATCGATAATGATATAATATACTAAATTAGTGTAGTGTGTTTATTACCTAATTGGAAGGAGCAATGCTATGAATTCTCAAGTGAACCAACGCGATGAAGAAATGTTCAGTTCGAGACCGATCTTAAAAGTGGTTGGCATTGGGGGCGGTGGCGGCAACGCAATCAATCGGATGATTGAAAACGATGTTCGCGGCGTAGAATATATCGCCATCAATACCGATGCGCAAGTTTTAAGATTGTCGAAGGCAGAAGTGCGAATCCAAATTGGTAAACAAATAACCAAAGGCTTAGGCGCCGGTGCAAATCCGGAAATCGGACGCAGGGCTTGCGAAGAATCGGAAGCCGAAATTCGCGAAGCTTTGAAAGACGCCGATATGGTCTTTATTACCGCCGGTATGGGCGGAGGAACCGGAACCGGTGCGGCTCCGGTGGTTGCGCGTTATGCCAAGGAAATGGGCGCTTTGGTTGTCGGCATTGTTACCAAACCATTTGGCTTTGAAGGAAAACGCCGGATGCAACAGGCCCTTCAAGGCATCGAAGAAATGCGTCCTTATGTCGATACATTGATTATAGTACCTAACGATAAACTCTTGGAAGTCATCGGTAACAATACCACCTATCTCGAAGCCTTCCGCGAAGCCGACAATGTTTTGCGCCGCGGTGTCCAAGGTATTTCCGAAATCATTTCCCTGCCGGGATTGATTAACGTGGATTTTGCGGACGTCAGAACGGTTTTGCAAGGTAAAGGCACGGCCTTAATGGGAATCGGCGCTGCGAGCGGTCCAAACCGGGCGGTTGATGCCGCGCGGATTGCCATCAGCAGTCCGTTGTTGGAAATCGATATTAACGGTGCGACCGATGCGATTGTCCAGATTACCAGCGATGTTGATATTACCATGAAAGAAATCGAAGATGTCATTTCTGAAATTAGAAGCGCATCTTCGACCGAAATCGATATTATCCATGGTACGGGATTTAACATGGATTTGCAAGGCGAAGTTGTTGTAACCGTAATTGCGACCGGTTTCGATACTACCAATAATAAAGCAAAAGAGAAAAAAGAAACCAGCAATGTCGATGACTTGGTTAATTCGGCTCGCCCGAAACCGGTTCAACGCGAATTTGAATTTGGCGGAGGGGAAACCACAATTCCGAGTCGCAAAAACGACAATCGTAAATCTGATCCGAAAATTCCGATTTGGTTAAAAAACCGTTTTAAATAAGAAAATATGCGAATAGAGCCCTCCTTTCTCCGAGGGCTCTTATGCGTGTTAAGGCAGGTTTTATGCTCCTTACTTAAAATTGTCTTGCAATATGTGAGTCATTTTGATATAATATTGTGAAAAAGCGCCAATAAAATCGACTTTTTTGTTGTTTTATTAAAAGGAGGGTTGATGCCCGATGATTTTTGCACTTGCGTTAATACCCCTTTTTCTTTTTTCCGGCTTTTACATTGGATTTAAGAAACCGAAATACGCAGCACTCAGTTTGAAAATAGGTGCGGGAATCCTGGCGATTATTTATTTTTTTCGTTTATTTTCGCTTGATTATTTTGAAGAATTATCAAATGCCAAAACTGTCATACCTCATTCTTTTCTTCGTATCTTATATGTTCTCCTAAGAGCCTACACTTCAGGAACGATTCTTGTCACCCTTGTTACTCCCTTCTTTAATAATAGAACTTTTTCTCTCATTTTAAGTCGATTTGTGCCGATTGTGGCGATAATCAATTTTATTCTGATAAAACTAAACGGACAAGCCTTTTTGGGTCCGAGTTTCAGTTGGGCAAATTTACGGATGTTCCAATTCGGTTTGGAACAAGGTCTGCTCTTAAGCATAGGGTGTTTAGCGTTTTTAACTTACAGGTTTGAAAAAGAAGATTTAACGGCTAAAAGAATAGCCAAAGCTTTCGGGATTTTCAGTTTAACAACTCTCCTTGTTATGCCGCTTTTTACCTTCAGAGGTATTTTCGGTCCGCTCGGCCAAACTCCCAAAGATTTCAATCTTTTGCATCGGATGGTCCTATATTTTTGCTTTTTGGCACCGGCGGTACTATATATTGTCTTCCGTTCCAAACCGTACGAAGACCGTTATTTGTTGACGGTGTTGATTGCGGTGGCGGGAATTTTCACTTATTTCAACAATTACGAATTTGCCAGTTTTACCATCCTTACCAAATGGCCTTTGCATCTGTGCAATACCGCAATCCTCTTGATGTTCATTGCCTTTGTTTTTCGCAGCAAAACTTTCTTTTATTTCAACTACTTCATCAATGTAATCGGAGCGTTGATTGCCTTGGTTATTCCCAGTATCTCCAGTGACTTTTTTTCCGTCACTAGCATGCACTACTGGATTAACCACTTTTATGCCTTCATGCTACCGCTTTTAGGGGTTGCTTTGCATATTTTCCCAAGACCGAACTTCAAATTGATTACCACCTCCATCGGCGTCTTCAGTATTTACTTCGTCGTGGTGGCTTTTATCAACAGTTGGTTTTACAATTACGATAAAGGGGTCAATTACTTTTTCTTAAACGACGACTTTTTGGCCAAAAAGTTTGGGATTTTGAAAACCTTAAGGTTTAACGGAATCTATGATATTCCGATGGGAAACTTAACGTTTAGGGTTTATCCGTGGTATTGGTTGGGTATTTATATCGGCTTTATCTTTTTGACCTTCGCCACGTGGTTCGTATATGACGCTTTATACAAAGTCAGCGACCATCATTACGACTGGCATGTCCGAAAAGTCCGCCAAAAGTTAATCGGCGCAGGTGCAATCAGTTTAAGCATTGAGGAGATTTATGCCATGCAGGAAGTTAACAGTTCCATCAAAATCAGCCATTTTTCCAAAATCTACGGCAAGAACAAAACCAAAGCGGTCGATGATTTCAGTCTCGAAGTCCATCAGGGCGAAATCTTCGGTTTCCTGGGCCATAACGGCGCCGGAAAAAGCACCGTCATTAAGAGTTTGGTCGGAATCCAATCGATTACCGAAGGAACTATTGAAGTGTGCGGTTTCGACATTCAGAAAAACCCGCTTCAGGCCAAACTCATGATCGGTTATGTGCCCGATAATCATGCGGTATACGAACGGCTTACCGGCCGAGAATATGTCAGCTATATCGCCGATTTGTTTTTGGTTTCCACCGAAGACCGAAAGACGCGTCTCGAAAAATATGCCAAAATGTTCGGCTTGGAAGAAGCCCTCGATAAGCAAATCAAAACCTATTCCCACGGGATGAAACAAAAAATCTCGGTTATCGCATCGCTAATTCATAATCCGAAAGTTTGGGTGCTCGACGAACCGTTGACCGGACTTGATCCGACGAGCGCTTATCAAATCAAGGAGTGCATGAAAGAACATGCCAAAGCCGGGAATATCGTTTTCTTCTCGAGCCACGTTATCGAAGTCGTGGAAAATATCTGCGACCGGATTGCGGTCATCAAAAAAGGCCATCTCGTGACGATCGAAAGTATCCGGGATTTAAAAGCCCGGGGCATTTCGCTCGAATCGATTTACCTGAAATATGTCGGCGATATCAACCTTTTAGAAGGTGAACCGAATGTTTCATAGGTTGAAAACCCTTGTTGCCATGCAGCTGGCCAATCGCTTGGCTTTCTCGATTAAACGCAATAAAGGCCGGGTGATTGCGGGGATTGCGGTTAAGGTCACGCTCTTTTTTGGGTTGATTTTCCTGATCGCGATGCTGATTCCGACGTTTCAGGGTTTAACTTACATTACCGTAAATACGACCCTTTTGCAGGCGATTCTCTTTTTTACCCAAATCTTTGCGATAATCGCCTGTACTATCGGTTTAATGAATACTTTGTACACGAGCAAGGACAACGCTATTCTTTTGGCGCTTCCCGCCAGGCACAGCGAAATATTTGTCTCGAAGCTGATTGTTTATTATTACTTCGAATTCCGGAAAAATCTTTTATTGTTGCTGCCGCTCTTTTTGGGATACGGTTTGCACTTCCGTCAATTGTACGGCTTTGATTTTGCTTTCATTGCCAAAGTCTTTTTGATGGCGGTAATTATTCCGTTGTTTCCGGTTTTAATCGGCGCGGTGTTATCCATTCCCCTTGTCTTTATCGTTAACTATCTCAAGCGCCATCCGTTCCTAAACGCTTTGGTTGTCGGAATTTTGATGTTTTTCGCCTTTTTAGGAATCAGTTCCTTAGTCAGCATCATTACCCAAAAAGAACATTTGCGTTTGGACGCTTTTATCGAGATCCTGCGTAACGGGGTAAAAGACGGGATACCGCTCTTTAACAAATGGTCGCTTTTCTACGGCAACATCAACAATTTTATCTTCAGCGGAAACCAAATGGGTGTGCTTTTCGGTAATTTGGGTATTGTTTTGGGTGTTCTTGCGGGACTGCTGGCGCTCGTCTTTACGCTCTCGATTTGGACTTACTTCCGGCTTACGGCATTTACGTTCGAACAGGCTAAGACCAATCGGTACCATTCCCAAATGAAGCAGTCTTCCAATACCTACTTTACCTTTCTCAAGAAAGAAATCAAATCGCTTTTTCGCAGCAGCGATCAATTGATTGCCCAATTCTTTTCGCTGCTTCTGCTTCCCTTTTTGCTTTACATCCTGAACCTGATTTTCCTCAGTTTAAAAATCAGCCCGTTTGGCGCTAAAATCGTCGTGGGTGTCAATATCTGTATCGGACTCCTTCTCCTTACCACGGCCAACACAACCAGCGCTACGGCTTTAACCAGAGAGGGAACGGAGTTTTACTTGTTGAAAACGGCCCCGACCAATTTGAAAAACATTACTTGGGCTAAACTGACGATTAACTTTGCCGCTTCGATTTTGGTAATTCTAGCCACGATGATTGCGCTCCTAAAGGTTCATGTCTTCAGTAGCGGCATCGCTCTGATGATCGGATTAGTTTTTTTGCTGTTTAATTCCGGTCATATCCTTTGGTCTTATGAGCTTGATTTACTGAATCCGAAGTTTATGGAATATGCCAATTCCCAATCCATCGACGATAATCCCAATGCCACCAAGTCCATTTTAATCGGAACGGTGCTGTCTTTGGGAGTCTGTGCGATTACGATTGCCATGTTGTTTGAAAATGTGGTGACCGGCTGGATTCGGCTGATTTTGCTTGCGGCGGCTTTTTTCGGCATCAGACTGTATATGCTTTTAAGCAAAAGCAAGCTGTACTTTAACGAAATCGGGGAGGAATAAAGCATGAACAAAAAGTTAGTCATCTTTATCGTGACCATTGTCGTTATCCTTTCGGTGACGTTTGTAGCGGTGTTTGGGAGCGAGTCGTTCGGAAAATACCATAAAATCAAAATGGATACCATTTTCTTTATGAAAAATGACGGCACGCCGTATGCCAACAATGATACCGTCGTCAAACCTTTGGGTCAGGAAGAAATCATCCTCAAATGGGGGTATACTCCCGATAATGCGGATGTGGAAATTTCGGACATCAAAGTGGAAAGCAACAAACCGAATGATGTTAAAGTCAAATTGGACGGCGACAAAATCGTCATTACTTTCATCAATGATGTGGATGTAAAAATTTCCCTCGAATGTTTCGAATACGGCCGGAAAGCTTTCATTACTTTCATGAAATACAACAATCAGGATGCGTGGTAATCAATCAGGGTTATCACACAAGTTTTTGTGTGATTATATAAAACGTTACTTTTTATTGCTTCAAAAAACAAATTTATTATGAGATTAAAAGGAGAAAAGTTATGAATCTTTTAAAAAAGTTTCCCAAATTGGGTGCTGTACTGATTGTCGGTTTTTTCGCAGCCTTTTTGGTAAGTTGCGAAGTGGAATTGACCGATCCGGAAGTGATTAAATCCGTTCGTTATACCGGCGTTACCATTAATGCTCCGGAAAAATCCATCGTAACCATCGAAGAAGGCGAAGATATCGTAAAAGTCATTACTCAAGACGGGGTTACCAAAGTCGCATTTTTGGAACCAGGAAACGCTAAAATCAAAATCAGAGAAAAAACCAAAGTAACAATTCACGAAATCGAAATCATCAAACAAATCACCAGCTTCGGTTTTGGCGAAAACCTTACCGGTTATTTAAACGGTAATCTNNTATTTTCCAAGTTCTTACGTTCGGAAGTTGCTCCGTATACCGTCGGAATCGATTCCCCTTATATAATCGATATCGCTTCAACCAGTGTCGTATTTGACGAACAGATTAACCCGGTAATCAGTCCGATTACTTTGACAAACGACCGTCTCGAATACCATTTAAAAATCGACGGCGAAAATGTTGATTTCGACACTTATGCGACGTTAAGCGATGAAGTCGGTCTGCAATTCAAAGAAGCCGCATTGGGCAAAGAAATCGAAATCGTTGTTTCCCTTCGTTACAATTGGAACAATTTGACACCGCTATCCCATACCGTATTGGTTCAGGAAGGTGTCAATGTCTACAACAACGCCGAATTGAAGACAGCTTTTGCGGATCTTGATGTTCACGACATTCATATTCAACGGAATATCGAAGCAGCCTTGGACGACGACCAATTCTATACTTTAAACGGCGAAAAGATTCCGTTTAACTTCAATGATATTACGAACGAAGAATTGCGCGGCGTACACGGCAACGTTTACCGCCGTTATCACGAAACCTCCATCGGCGAATTGACAATTCACGGCAATTATTTCACCATCGACGGCAGCAAGCTTCCGCTTCTCAAAGGTTTGGATGCCGAAGTTGACGATTTCGGCAACGACATCACCCAACAAGGCGGTTTCGTCGATCCCGATAAAACCATCGTGGCCACGCAATCCAGTATTTTCCGCAGCGGCGTTGGAACAGCCGGACCGGAAAGCGGTTATGTAAAATACGAAAACATGTACATCATCGGCAATTCCAACTTGCCTGATTCGGAAGACGACACGATTTCCGGCGGTTACATCGGTTTACGCAACACCCGCGATAAGATGATTGTCGACAATGTACGCATCAACTTTACCACCGATGGTATCTACACAACCCATACCGGAACCAAGGCCGAAATCAATTATGTTTATATCACCAATTCTTGGGCCGCAAGCATCCTGCTTTGGGGAACCGAAGAAACAATCATCAACGATTCCTATCTTGAAAAATCCGGTTCCGCCGCAATCACCGTCGTCGACGACAAAGACGAAGTGGGAGGAATCAACGACCCGGTTGTTTATGTTAACAATACCGTCATCAACAATATCGCCTCTCGCAACAGTCCGTGGTTTGAAGCTTACCAATTGAAAACCATCGGCTTGTTGGTCAGCCAAATCGAAAGTGCTTTGCAAGCCATCAACGATTTTGCTTTGAGTCACGGGATTCCGTTTGACAAATCGATTATTGTTACCCCGGAAACCAATCCGGAAGACTCCAGTTTCAATTTTGCTTTCTTGTTGCAAAACAGTAACCCAATCACCAATTTTGATAAAAAATTCCAAGTCCGTTTGATTATCGACGGCGTGGAATCTTATCGGACCTTCAGCGAAACCGAAGAACCGTACAAACATTCGAATGATTTGATCGGCGCTATCGCTTCGCAAGGCGCAGTCTTCATGCCGCTCGGCTATGATTTGGCTTCTGCCATGGTCCAAAAATTAGCCGAACATCCGGACTATCAAGATGTACTTCAAAACGGTACGGCCCAACAAAAAGAAGATGTCATGATGGCATTGTTTGCGGAAGCGGTAATCGAAGGAACATTAACCCACAACGACAAATACCTTGAACTCCATCCGGACGTAGTGGTTGCCGGCATTGACTTCAAAGCTATTGCCATCGTGGAAATGCAAACCAGAAAATAGTCGCAAGATTAAAAGCGTGAAAGGGTTCTTTTCACGCTTTTTATAATTTTTATACATTAAAATTGCAAAACCAAGGTATTATAGGTATAATAATTAAGAAAGATAGAAAAGAGGAAAAAGCATGAAAAAACTGTTAATTGTGGTCGATTACCAAAATGATTTTGTGGACGGCGCTTTAGGTTTTCCGGGGGCGGAAAAATTGGATGACATTATTGCAGGAAAAATTCAAGATTACCGAAAAAACAATCAGGAAGTAATTTTTACTTTGGATACGCACCGACCGGACTATCTGGAAACCGAGGAAGGAAGAAAACTCCCGGTACCTCATTGTCTTGAAGGAACCAAAGGTCATGAATTGTACGGAAAAGTAAAGGACTTGGTAAAACCGACCGATTCTGTTTTCATTAAAGATACTTTTCCTTCGCTTGATTTGGGCAATTATTTGAGAGGAAAAGATTATCAGGAAATCGAATTGTGCGGACTGGTTTCCAATATCTGCGTGTTGTCGAATGCGGTTATCGCGAAAGCCGCCTGTCCGAATGCCAAAATCGTCATCGATGCGAAGGCTACCCTCAGCCACGATGCCCGCTTGCATCAAGCAGGCTTGGAAGTAATGAAAGGTTTATTGATGGAAGTAAGGAATTATGAAGAAAACAAATAACGAAAACTATGCCTTGCTCGTTGACTTTTATGAACTGACCATGGCCAACGGCTATTTTCTGACCGATAAAAAAGACGAAATCGTCTATTTTGATTTATTCTTCCGGAACGTTCCCGACAAAGGCGGCTATGCGATTTTTGCGGGACTGGCGCAAGTCATCGAATATATCGAAAACCTGCGTTTTACCGAAGACGATATCGCCTATCTTCGTTCCAAGAACCGCTTCGACGAAGGTTTTCTGGCATATTTGAAAGACTTCCGTTTTACGGGCGATATTTATGCGATACCGGAAGGAACCGTGGTCTTTCCGGGCGAACCGTTAATCACGGTCAGAGCCAAAGCAATCGAAGCGCAACTGGTCGAAACATTTTTGCTTTTAACAATCAACCACCAATCTTTGATTGCCACCAAAGCCAGCCGGATTATGCGGGCGGCGGGCGAAAGAGTGGTGTTTGAATTCGGAACCAGAAGAGCTCACGGACCGAGCAGCGCCATTTTGGGAGCAAGAGCCGCTTATATCGCAGGAGTTGACGGAACTTCCTGCACCCTGACGGATAAACTTTACGGTGTCCCTGCATCCGGTACCATGGCCCATTCCTGGATTCAGATCTTCGATTCCGAATACGACGCTTTCTACGCATACGCCAAACTTTATCCCGATAATCCGACCTTTCTGGTCGACACTTACAATGTTTTGGAAAGCGGCGTTCCGAATGTCATCAAAGTCGTCAAGGAAGTATTGTGGCCTCAGGGCTTGAAAAAATGCAATATCCGAATCGATTCGGGCGACTTGACTTATTTGTCCAAAGAAGCGCGGAAAATGCTGGATGCTGCAGGACTTACCGATTGCAAAATCGTTGTTTCCAATGCTTTGGACGAAAAACTGATTACCGATTTGCTTAACCAGGGTGCCTCGATTGATGCTTTCGGCGTCGGCGAAAAACTGATTACTTCCAAAAGCGATCCCGTTTTCGGCGGCGTCTATAAATTGGTAGCGGTGGAAAAAGACGGCGAAATTATTCCGAAAATTAAAATCAGCGAAAATGTCGCCAAAATCACGACCCCGCATTTCAAAACCCTCTACCGTTTCTATGACAAAGCGACCGATAAGGCGTTTGCGGACGTCATTTGCGTTCACGACGAAATCATCGACGAAAACAAAGAATATCTGCTTTTCCATCCGGAATTTCCTTGGAAGAAAAAGACGGTTACCAATTTCCGGGTTCGCAACCTCCGAAAACCAATCTTTCTAAACGGAAAGAAAGTTTACACCGAACCTTCTCTTGAAGAAATCCGCGCTTATTGCCAAGAAGAACTTGCTTCGCTATGGGATGAAGTAAAACGGTTCGACAATCCTCATGTTTATATCGTCGATTTGTCGAAAAAATTATGGGATATCAAAATGTCGTTCCTCAAAAAAGATTAATCTGGCCCAAAACGGCAATAATAATCTTAAAAGGAATGATTGCAAATGAAAAACAAACGACAACTTATGGAACAAATCAAAAGCGACATCGCGCGCCTGGGCGGAAATTATCCGGTTTTGGCCGTTTACAAAAACAACCGTCTGACGGATTATGCCTTAAGTACCGAAGACAGAGTCGTCGGCGAGGAAAACGGAACGGAAACGACTTTAACCGATTTGCTTCGCCATTTGGAAAACGATTGATTGCAACCTTTCCCGAAATCCCCTTTGGGGGATTTTTTTATTTTTTAAACAAATAACCGGAATTATATCTCGACAAATTATCTTTTCGTAAAGTGATATACTTGATTTAGCCGGGGAGGGAGATAGGATGGTACTGTATTGGGATTTGATTGTGGCTTCCACAATCCTTGTCAATTACTCTTTTGTCAAAACGCTGCTTGTTTTGTTTAAGGAAAGGGTTGTTTGGTGGCGCATCCTGATTACCCTGGCCATAAGTCTAGCTTCGCTTTTGATCTACTTTTTTCCGGGAGAACTTCTTTTTTTGCGTTATACCGTAGGGATTTGGATGGGACTTGCGGCTTTTCCGGGCAAACTGAAAACCAAAACCATTCAGATTGCCGGACTGTATGTTTTGAATTATGCATTTATCGGCAGTTTGGTGATATTCGACATTCAATCGCTTTTCTGGATTATTATCTTGCTTTTTTATATAGTCGTTCTTTATCTGATAATCAATTTCAAAATAGGCATAAACCAAGCCAATCTGACATATGATGTTATTATCCTGCCGGAAAAGCATCTGAAAGCTTATCTGGATACGGGCAATCTCTCAATGTTTGAAGGAAAGCCGCTTGTTTTTTTGGAGGAAAAGTGGAAAAATGCCTGTTTTGATCACGTGGGTTATGCCAAAATTCGTTCGGTAAACGGAGTATCGGAAACAGAAGTTTACCGAGGACCGCTTTTGCAAATCGGCCAAAAAAGTTACGATGTTTATTATTGTTTTGCCCAATTGGAAACTTATGACGTCTTGCTTAATTATTTAATGGGGGTTAGTGATGATTAAATTATTGCTTAGGTTAATTGCTCGGTTCCTGACGTTTAAAGTGGGCG
The DNA here is from genome assembly GCA_002329485.1 of Caryophanales bacterium UBA1427. Lineage (GTDB taxonomy): Bacteria > Bacillota_I > Bacilli_A > ML615J-28 > CAG-313 > UBA1427. Next base: position 63,586 of record DCTZ01000018.1, read on the forward strand.
GGGTTTATTATATCAACAGCACGAACATCCTGCCTGCCCCGCTTTCGGAAAAAGAAGAATTGGCGCTTTTGTTGAGGGTAAAGGAAGGGGATATCGAAGCGCGCAATACCTTAATAATTCATAATTTGCGCTTGGTCGTGTTTATTGCCAAGAAATTCGAAGGGACCAAAATCAATTTGGAAGATTTGATCAGCATCGGTTCGATGGGTTTAATCAAGGGCGTCCAGACTTTCAAACTCGAAAAAAACATCAAACTGGCCACCTACGCTTCCCGTTGTATCGAAAACGAAATCCTGATGCACCTGCGCAAAACTTACCGAATGCGTCAGGAAATTTCGCTGGACGAAGTTTTAAGCGTCGATTCGGAAGGAAACGAAATGGTTTTATCCGACGTTTTGGGCGATTCCGATTCTTCTTCGTTAACCAAGTTAACCGAAGAAGAAAAAAAGGAACGGCTCTATCAGGCCATCGAACATTTAAGCAAACGGGAAAAGGAAATCATTACGATGCGCTTCGGCCTTTTCGGGCACGAAATTATGACGCAAAAAGAAGTGGCGGATCTCCTCGGGATCTCACAATCTTACATATCTCGGTTGGAAAAACGCATAATCGATAAAATGCGTCAGGAAATCGAAACTTTTGTCCGTCCTGCTTGAAGAAAAAATTTTCAAAACGCATAAGATGCATGAAATAAACACATACTCCTTATAGGAGGTGTGTTTTTTTAATGCGCACGAAAGTGGAAATAACGGGAATCAACACCTCGGAACTGACGGTGATTCCTTCTGAACAAGTCATGGAACTAATCAGGCGCAGTCAGGAGGGCGATTACGAAGCACGCGACGAACTTGTCCACGGAAATATCAAATTGGTTTTGAGCGTCATCAAAAAATTTAACAACCGCGGGGAAAATGTCGACGATTTGTTTCAGGTCGGCGCCATGGGTTTGTTGAAAGCCATCGACAATTTCGATTTTTCCCACAATGTTAAGTTTTCGACTTATGCGGTGCCGATGATTATCGGCGAAATCAGACGGTATTTGAGGGACAATTCCAAAATCCGGGTTTCGCGCTCTTTGAAAGATACGGCTTACAAAGCGCTGCAATTTAAAGAAAAATTCGTCGGGGAACATTTCCGGGAACCGACGGTGGAAGAGATTGCGACAGGTTTGGGGCTTGATTCGCTCGATATCGTGATTGCCCTTGAAGCGATTCAGGAACCGGTGTCGATTTTTACCCCGATTTTCAATAACGGCGGTGACGAGATTTTTTTAATCGATCAGATTGCGGATACAACCAACAGCGAAGAAAAGAAACTCAACCAAATGATTATCGAAGAAGGAATCGCCAGGCTGAACGACCGCTTAAAAAACATTATTTACGACCGGTATTATCTGGGCAAAACCCAAATGGAGATAGCCGAAGAAATCGGTATCTCGCAGGCCCAGGTGTCCCGTTTGGAAAAAAGCGCCCTGAAAATTATTTTTGACAAAGAATGAAAATTGGCATGTTCATAAGACATGCTTTTTTTGTATCAGAGGATTAGGCAAAATATGCAAAAATAACCTAATTTGTAAAATTTGTGGTATAATAAATAGGATTCAGAGGAGGTGCAACCAATGCCAAAGAAAAACCGTTCCCTTGATATTCAAACCATGGTTTTGCTTTCCGTTTTGGTAGCCTTTGCGATAGCATTAAAAGTATACAGCTTTACCACGGTATCGATGCGAATCAGTTTTTTTGCCGTTCCGGTTTTGGTGGCGGGGATGATTGCGGGGCCAGCGCTGGGGGGACTTGCCGGCTTTTTGGCCGATCTCGTTTACGGTTTGGTTTTCTCCAGTTTTGCCTACAATCCGTTTTTTGCCATTTCGATGACTCTTTGGGGTGTTGTGGGAGGAATCCTTCCGCGCAGACAAAACGGGAAACTCAACTTAACGGCCTTGTTCATTTTCATCCTTGCGATGTCGCTTGTGGAAACGTCGGTCAATACGCTCGGAATGTATTTATTCTACGGACCTTCCGTGGCGTTTGCGGATTTGCCGGTGCGCATCGTCACCCTGTTTGTAAAATGGCCGCTCATTGGTGCATCCATTAAAATCCTCGACGAACGTTTAATTCATCAATTCAGTAGCCAAAAATTAAACGCTCCCCAAGTCAAAAAAGTATCAAATTAAAAAAACAGAGGTATATTATGAGTAAAAAGAATTTAGTAATGTTAGCCATTCTCGACGGTTTTGGCAATAATCCAAAACATTACGGGAATGCGGTATATCAGGCGAAAAAACCCAATTTGGATTATTTGTTTTCCGAATACCCGACCGTGCGCTTAAAAACAAGCGGCGAAGCGGTCGGCCTTCCCGAAGGCCAAATGGGAAACAGCGAAGTCGGACATTTGAATATCGGCGCCGGAAGAATCGTTTATCAATCCTTGACCAGAGTGAATATTGCGGTTAAGGAAGACACGCTTGCTTCGATGCCGGCTATTCATACCGCTTTCGAACATGCTTTGAAAAACAATTCCGCTTTGCATGTTATGGGCCTGCTTTCCGACGGCGGCGTTCATTCGCACCAAGACCATATCTTCTATTTAATCAAAAAAGCCAAAGCCTACGGTATCAAAGAAGTTTATGTCCATGCCTTTTTGGACGGACGCGATGTTCCGCCGAAATCAGCACTCACTTATCTTGACGAACTTCAAAAACATTTGGAACCGGGTATCAAGTTGGGAGTGGTTGCGGGAAGATATTATGCGATGGACCGCGACAAGAACTATACCAGAACCCAAAAAGCTTACGATGCGCTTGTCTACGGCAAAGCGCCGGTAAAAGATTATCGGACAGGAATCCTGCAATCCTATGAAGAAGGCGTTACCGACGAATTCGTGGTGCCGTTCATCGTAACCGAAGGTGCGGTTATCAAGGAACATGACAGCGTCATTTTTGCCAATTTCCGTCCGGACCGCGCCATCCAAATCAGTTTGGGATTGACCAACCCGAGCGAAACCAAGCTGGAAAACACGGTCAATTTTACCGATCTTTGCTTTGTGTGCATGATGCTTTACAGCGAAAAGGTAAAAGGTTTGATCAACTTCGAATTGCAAACCCTTGATAACCTTTACGGCGATGTCATTTCCCATTTGGGACTAAAACAATTAAGGATTGCGGAAACAGAAAAATATGCCCACGTTACTTATTTCTTTGACGGTGGGGTTGATAAAGAAATCGAAGGTGCCACCAGAATATTGGTTCCTTCGCCTAAAGTTGCCACGTACGACTTGCTTCCCGAAATGAGTGCTCCGGAGGTAACGCGCCGCGTCGTCGAAGCCATCAAATCCGAAGAGTTCGATACGATAGTTCTCAATTTTGCCAACTGCGACATGGTCGGTCATACTGCGGTTTTTGACGCAATTGTCAAAGCCGTGGAAACCGTCGACAAATGCATCGGTGAAATCTATCGGGCCGTTAAATCGGTGGGCGGAACCTTAATCATTACGGCCGACCACGGAAATGCGGAACAGGTCTACGACGAAGAAGGCAATCTCTATTCTTCGCATACGACTTTTGACGTTCCGTTCTGTGTAACAAACAAAAACGTCGAACTGCGGGAAGTCGGTATCTTAGCGGATATTGCGCCAACGATGTTGGAACTTCTCGGCATCGAACAGCCAAAAGAAATGACAGGAGTAAGCATGATAAAGGGATGGAAAAAGTAAGCGAAAAGAATTCCGTAATCAATATCCTGTTTGTCGGGCTGATTTCCGTTCTGTACGGTTTATGCATCGGCGCTTTGGTTTTCGCCGTTTCCTCGGTCTTTAGTGTTTTTATCTTTTTCGGTTCCTACTTAACCGGACGTTTCATGTTAAAATATTTGAGTTATTATACGACTTTCCATAAATTACTGGCCGGCTTCTATGCCTTGCTTTGCTATTTAAGCTATATGGGCATTCTGATCTTTTTGTTGTTATTACAAGCCGGTTTCCTGAAACCGGAACTAATCGGAGGAATTACTTTCGGGGTAATTTGTCGTCTCTTTTTGGCTAACATGGGAATTATCGATTGGGTAATTCTTATCCTCATGCCGATCAGTGCCTTTATGTATATGCACTATCAGGGAAGTTTCCGATAACCATTAATCCCTTTTTCGAAAACCACGAAAAAAGGGATTTTTTATT
>DCTZ01000014.1 GCA_002329485.1 Caryophanales bacterium UBA1427
TGCCGATTACCGTCTTTATCCTTTCCCAGACGCAGATCATCGAAACCATGGCGCATTCCGGAATGAAGTAGGGAGGGTATATAGATGCAAAAACTTATCAAAAAACTTTGTTTATTCTTCTTGCTTTTTTCAGCTATGATTTCTGTCGGAATGCTTGCGACGGAAGCGGCGACATACAACTATGACTTCTGGAAAAACGTCGTTCCTTCCTCGGAAGGACTTTCCTATAAAGATACCTATTACGGAAAAGACATCCCTTACGGCGGAAGCGAACAGGAACCATGGAGCGGAACCCAAAAAGACGGAACCGCTTATTCGACGTTAAACAGCGTGTGGGTTCGCAAAGAATCCGTCAGCATGCCTTTCGTTTCCTGGGACGTCAACCAATGGAAATTTAAAAGCGGAAACGACTACACATCCCTTGGTTTGCACGAAACGCTGAAAACCAAAGAAGTCATCCGACCGCAAACCTCGGTAACCGTCATCATCCCGAACGGCGTTCCGGATTTGCACCGGGTGCAGGCGGATGCCAAGAATGAATTGGAAGATTTTGTCGAAGCCGAATTCGGCAGTCTCGATACTTATCCGGAAATCATACAGGACTTTATCCAAACAATCGTACATCAGACAAATGCGGAATTTTTGGTTGCCGAAGAGATAGACGATTTGGTCAATATTCTTCTTGCCACCAAAAAAATCCTGATTGCGGCTAAACCGATTGCCAATCAAAAGCCGGAAACGCTTGACGGTATCAAAACAAGCGCCAAAGCGGCGGTTAACGATTATGCAACAGCTTACAATTACACCCCGGAAAAACAAGCCGAAATCAACGGCTATGTTTCGGAAGCGAATGCCAAAATCGATGCGAGCAACGAAATCCTTGATATCGTAAACAGTTACGACGAATTGAAAGACCTCGTCAACCAAGTCTTCATTCTTCAGGATGTCGTGGCCAAGGATCTCTTCATTTCCGAATACGCAAACGGTACGGGCACCGACCGTTATCTGGAAATCTATAACGGCACCAAAAACCCTATCGATTTGTCGATATACGGAATCAGAGTTTTTCCAAGCGCCGTCAGCGGATTGCTTACCGATGCCACTGTTATACCGCTCAGCGGAACGCTTGATCCGAACAAAACGTTTGTGATTGCGCACGAAGACGCAAGTGCGGAAATCAAAGCAAAAGCCGACTTGTTGTCCGCAGGCGCCTGTGCCTTTGACGGCAACGATGCAATTGCTTTGGTCAAGAAAAATACTGTCAATAACAAATGGGGAATCATCGATTTGTTCGGCACAACCGTCAATACGGGGCCGCTCAATTCGTGGCTTTCCGAAGATGCCATATCTTACGAGGATTTTAAAGTTTACGGCGACAAAATCTATTTATTGGATGCCCGGCACCTATACAAAGAAACCGTCATCATCAACGAAATGCCGGTGGAAGTGCAAGGACGCAGCCGTATCTTCCTCATCAACAGCCAAATGAAATGGGAAAAGGTTTATGACGAGTTTGTCATTACCGACTATGTCAAAGCAAAACTCGATGCCTTCTACCGTTTCTCCACGCCGCTGGACGAAATCACTCCGGCCCAGGTCAAATCGAACGATTTGATGATTAAGGCGCCGTATGTCCCTTACAGCAAAGATTCGTCCAAAGCAGCCATTTACCTATACAGCGCGGAAGGTCTTGCGGTTACCGAAAAGCATATCTATGTAGCCGACACCAAACACTCTCGCGTGGTAAAAATCAATAAAAACACTCTCGAAGTGGAAGAAGTTTTCCTTACACCGGACGATCCGACTTTCTTCCAATACGACGGTTCGGAAACCCTGGCAGAAACCCTCAGAACCGTTTACCGTCCTTCGAAGATTGTCGTCAACAATACCGAACGCTTATATGTCATCGCCCGGGGCGTTTACGAAGGAATCATGGAATACAGTCCGACCGGAACCTTCAACCGTTTTATGGGTAAGAACGAAGTCGTGGCCAATCCATTGAAACTCTTTTGGGCGAAAGTGTTCTCGGAAATCCAACTTGCGAGCATCGCCCTGGATTTACCACCGGAATTCACCAATATCACGATTGATAAAGACGGCTTCCTGTATACGACATCCAAACCGGACCCGGACGATCCGACCGCTTCCAAAATGATCAAAATGATCAACACGAACGGTAANNAGACGGCGATGCGAGATACGTGGCCGCAAGCTCCGTCAAAAACGCGATTTTGGGTCCGACCATTTTCTCGGCCATCACGGTCAACGACATCGGAAATTACACCGCGGTCGACAGCAAGCGGGGACGCTTGTTTACTTACGACTCGGAAGGCAATCTGCTCTATATTTCCGGTGAAAAAGGCGAATTGTCCAACAGTATCAACGATCCCGTAGCCGTCAACTATTTCCTAACCACCAATTTGGACGGAAATGAAACGGAACTTGTGTTGGTGCTTGATCGCGGATCCAAAAGCATCATTTCCTTCGCCACCACAACGTTCGGCGAACTGATCAACAAGGCGACGAAACTGTATCTGGAAAACGATGTTATCGGAGCCGAACAATACTGGCGCGAAGTTATCAAAATGAACAGTAACTACGAATTGGGCTATATCGGCATCGGCAAGAGTTTGTTGAGAAGAGGCGAATTCAAAGAAGCCATGGAATACTTCAAACTCGGCCACAGTTCGACCTATTATTCGAAAGCCTTCCAACAATACCGCGACAATTACCTGAAAGAAAACTTTGATTGGATTATGTCCGGAATTCTGCTTGGATGCTTTGTGATAATCGCCCTTGTTTATTTCGTTCGTTTAAGAAAAGGATACAAACCGGAAGAAGAGGAGGGTGGCGTCAATGACTAAAGGCCAACAATTTTTGGAAGATTATATCAAGTTTCCCCTCTATATCATGACCCATCCGATTCAGGGATACCGGCAATTCAAAGAAGAGAAAAAAGGCAAAACATCCGTCGGATTGTTTTACCTGGCGATGATGATTCTGGCTTCGATTTTCGAATACAAGTACACCGGTCCGGTTGTGGCTATGTACGACCAAACCAAATTCAGCAGCATTTCCATAATCGTGTACACAATTGTTCCGGTTGGGGTGTTGTCGGTTGCCAACTGGAGCATTACCACCCTTTTGGACGGCAAAGGCAAAATGAAAGAAATCTTCCTGATGGGTTGCTATTCTTTCTTTCCGGTTGTTTATACGACATTCCTGTGTGTCATTTTAAGCAATGTCGTAACCGAAAACGAAGTGGGTTTTCTTAACCTGCTGTATATCGTTGCTACCTTTTTGCAAGGCTATCTGATTTTCATGGGACTGGTCGTGCTACACGAATACGGTATCGGCAAAACTTTGTTGACATTCCTGTTCACTATCGTCGCAACCATGGTTATCATGTTTATCGCTTTGTTAATCTTTGACTTATCGCAACAAATCTACGGATTTCTTTACTCTTTGTATTATGAAATCTCCATGAGGTTCTTTTAGGGGGTGACACGATGGATAATACTGTGAAAAAAAGCCACTGGCCAAAATGGTTAACCTTTAAAAGAACGCTTTTCATTGTGCTGTTCCTGGGAGTAACGGTTTTCCTCTTGATATACTTCCTGGGAGGATACAAACCTCTCGTCGAAGCATCCAATACGCGTCCATTTTCGAAAGAAGGTTTCCTCTCCTATGCGGAGTTGGAAGAAATGGCGTATGCGGAAGTGGACAAGTGGATTGACGAACTTCCTTACGAGGAAAACGATACCTGGGAAACAAAAATCACATCTCTCAGATACAGCGAACAAAAATCGGCACTGGAAAACGCCGTGAAACAGGAAAGAACCGCAGCCGATAACAAACGAAAGGCTTTGGCAAAAGACGTAACGACTCTGAACCAGGAAATAGCGACTTTAAAGGCGGAACGTCAAACCAAAATCGACGGCGGAATGGCAGAAGATGACGACGAAATCAAAGCCATCGATGCCCAAATAACCAGCATAGAAACCGAGATTGCTGCTTTGAACGACCAAATCGCTTATTGGGACAGCGAATACGACCGCTTCAACCAATACACTATGGATCTGTTTGCTTTGGTTTTGCCGGAGAGAGATGTATATCGGAAAAACCAAATGCTGGCTTCGTTTACTTTCGAAAAAATGTTTGAAAACGCTGATTACGCTTTCTATTTCAACAAACGAAACACAATGTTTAAATTGGTGGAAAAAGCCACCGGCGTGGAATGGTATTCGAATCCTCAGGTTCCTGACGATTTCAACGATACCCCTGTCAACAGCGAAATTCAGAAATCGACAATCAATCTTTACTATATCGGCAGCAAAGGTTCGACCAAGCTTTATAACAGCTATACCTACAGCGTTTCCGATATCGGGGAAGACAAAGACGAAATCCAACCGAACTTTTTCATCAAAATCGATGGGCAAAACAATTCCGTCCAGGTGTTGTACATCATGGAAAAACGCGGAATCGACTACACTTATTTTCCGTACCGGATTTCCAAGGAACGTTTGGAAGAGGTTTTGGCCCGCAACGAGCAACTGATTGAAGAAGGCTTGCTTCCCGAAGAAAAACGATTGACTGCCTGGGAAATATCGCTAATCAAAACCGAATATTTCGAACTTAAGAAAGAAACGATGGACGACGGAACCGTTCGGGAAGTTTATTACCGAAAAGGTTCAGTCTCGCCAAGCGATATCAAACTGCAAATCCGCAAAGACCTATACGAATACTTATATGTAAGATGCGGATACACCCAGGAAGAATCCGAACGGGATAATGCGGAATTCAATGTCGAAATCGATATCGCCAAACCGAAGTTCGAAATTGCCATCGAATACCAATTGACCGAATACGGTTTAAAGACGACTTTGCTGGCCAATTCGATTGTGGAAACACCGGAATATCCGATTGCCAATATCGATATTTTGCCTTATTTCACGATTGCCCACCACTCCAATGAAGGATATATGATTATCCCGGACGGCAGCGGCGCCATTATGAATTACAACAACGGCAAAACAACTTACAATCAGTATTCCCAACGCATTTACGGCAAAGATCTTGCGAAAAAACAACAAATCAAACCGTCCGCAACCGAACAGATTCTGTTGCCGATGTTCGCGACGGTCAACCTCACCAAACAAAGCGGTTTGTTGGTCGATGTCATTCAGGGCGCGCCGCAACTTCTCTTAACTGCCGACATCAGCAAACGGACCGAAGCATACAACAAGATTTATTATTCGGCCTTTCTCAGGGAAAGCCAAAGAGTTACTATCGGTACCGGTTGGTACGCCACCGAACACTTCAAGTGGACGAAAGAAAAAGTGCAAACCGATATCGTGCTTGATTATTATGTGCTGAAGGCAAGCGAACTTACTTATTCGCAGATAGCCAAAAAATACCGCGGCATTTTGATGAACCGCTATCAGTTGACCGAAAACGATACTACCGACAAAACAGTTTTGAATATCGATTTGCTCGGGGTTTACGACTATCGCAACGATTTCCTCGGCATCGGTTATACCGACAAAAAGACTTTGACAACTTTCAAACAGGCGATGGAAATCGTCGATACGCTGACCGAATTCCAGGAAGACATCAATATCATCTTCCGCGGTTGGCGCAAAGAAGGACTGATTGACGAAAGCTTCCAGAACATGAGCTACAGCAAACTCCTGGGCCGAAAGAAAGTTCTCGACGAACTGATTGAAAAGCTCGAGGGGTTAAATATCGACTTGTATCCGTTTGTCAATTTCGGCGAAGTCAATCAATACCAGGAACGTTTCGGTCGCAACTACTATACGGCCCGCGATGTCGCGAGCGACATTGTACAGAAATATCCGTTTGACCCGTCAACCTATCTGTTTGACAAAACGAAAAAACCGATTTATCCGGTTTCACCGCGATTCTACGAACGGTTTATGCAAAACATCGTGGAAGATTACGATTTCGGTTTTGACAATATGGCCTTCGGTAATTTAGGCAGTGCCATGGTCGGCGATTACAAAAAACGCAACGAATTTACGAAATACTCCGCCATGCTTGCAAGCATCAATTCCTTGGAAATGGCAAACAACCGTTTTGCCAAAATGGCCCTTTATTCGCCGTACGATTTTGCGCTGCCGTATACTTCCATCGCTTTGGATGTACCTTATACTTCGTCAACTTACGAAATATTCGACTATTCGATTCCGTTCTATCAAATGGTAATCTCCGGTCTGTTCGATTACAGCGGCATGGTTGTCAATGCCAATGACGAAAAAGGCCTCAACTTTCACGTCATGCATATTTTGGAAACCGGATCGAATGTCCACTTTGTCTTCAGTTACGAAGATTCCGCAAAACTCATCCAAACCGATTACAACTATTACTACTACACCCAATTCAGCAAATGGCTCGAAGACGTCAAAGAATTGACCGGTATCATCAACGAAATCGGCATCCACGGCAAAGAACTGATGAGCCATGAACTTGTGGGCATCAACACTTACAGAGTAATTTACGAAAATACTCACGAAAGGGTTACGATTTATCTCAATTACTCGGATGCGGTGGTTGTCGCCGACGGCATCGCCATCAATCCGTTAAGCTATGTTTATCAGAAAGGAGTGCTTTAACCGATGTTTAATAGACTGAAAGAAAAAATTAAAGCCTTCTTTTCCGATCTTTGGGTAACCCTCAAGGAAAAATACCGCACATCGAAACTGCCAGAGTTTTTCGCCAAGTGCTGGCACTATGTTTCGATCGGTTTGTATTATCTCTTTTGGCCTTTGCTTAAACTGAAACAAAAGACTTACGACAAGTTGAGATACGACCAACAAAAAGTTGTTGTTTCGTTAATCTTCTTGACGCCTGTCCTTTTCGGTTTCATAGTTTTCTTTGCTTATCCTTTAATCATGTCGTTTATTTACTCGTTCAGTACCGTCCAAGCCGCCGGCGGAAAGGCCACGATTTACTTCGGCCAATACTTCCAGACCAAAGGTGTTTACGAAAATCCGATCTTCGATTTGTTTCACAACTACAAATACGCATTGAGAGTGAATGCCGATTTTCCGGTGCAATTGGTGAATACCATCCGGGATACCGCCATCGACACCGTTGTCATTGCGATTTTCAGTTTGTTGATAGCGGTTATGCTGAACGGAAAATTCAAAGGCCGCGCTTTTGTGAGAGCCGTCTTCTTCCTGCCGGTTATTCTGAACTCGGAAGCGATTGATGCGGCGATTGATAAAGCGAGCACCGTGGATGCGGTGTTGAATTCGATGGGAAGCGGAGCCTTGCGAGCCATCTTTGACTTAAATATGTTTATGGTGCAAATCGGTCTTCCGGTGACCTTGGTCAATTTCCTTTCGGGCATCACCACCGCAATCTACCGAACCATTTCTTATTCCGGCGTGCAGATTTTGATATTCCTTGCAGCGATTCAATCGGTGCCGACGCACCTTTACGAAGCCGCTCGGATCGAAGGAGCGACGAAATACGAATCGTTCTGGAAGATAACCTTGCCGATGGTGTCGCCGATAATCATGACCGTTGTCGTTTATACGATTATCGACTCGTTCCTACGCTCGGAAGTTAACAACATTATCAATATTCAATTAACGAATGCGAACTACGGATATCACGCTGCGATGTCTTGGATCTACATGATTTGTTCGATTTTGCTTTTGGCCGTATCGCTATTCATTTTATCGAAGGTGGTGTTCTATCAAGATGAAAGATAAAAAGACCCGCCAAGAATTGAAACAAATGGCGATTGCCAAATATCAGGCCATCAAAGCCGATTTGCAAAATCCGGTTAAAAGAGCGGTGCGCGCACGCAAAATGTCGGACAGCGCCAGTTCGTTCTTAAGAGCCGTAATCATTACGGGCCTGTCGTTTATTATTTTGTTCCCGATTTTCCAACAAATCACCCTGGCTTTAAGACACCCCGAAGATATCAACAATCCGTTGATTATTTGGATACCGGAAAAATTTTCGCTTCTTAACTTTACCATATCGATTCGCCTACTTTCTTACTGGAAAGCTTTACTCAATAATATCAAGGTTTCGACAATTGTCATGTTGTTGCAGATTGCTTCCACATCTTTAGCCGGATATGCGTTTGCCAGGCTTAAGTTTAAAGGCAGCAACATCATTTTCTGGATCCTCATGATTACCCTGATCATGCCCCCGCAAACCACTGCCGTATCGCGACTGCTTTACTTCAGCAACTTCGATATTTTGGGTATCTTCAAACTCTTCAACGGCGGCAAAGGCATCATGATCAGAGGACCGGGAAAAGACGAAATCTTCTACATCATGGCCGCAACCGGTCAGGGCATCAGAGCTTCGCTTTTCATATATCTCTTCCGGCAGTTTTTCCGGGGTATCCCGGTCGAACTCGAAGAATCCGCGCAAATCGACGGCGCAAGCATCTTCAGAACTTACTGGAGCGTTATGCTTCCGAATGCCCGCGGAGTCATGGTAACGGTCGGACTCTTTGCCTTTGTATGGCAATGGAATGACGTTTTCTATTCCAACCTCTTCAGTGTTGATTCGTCCGACTTCCCGCTTTTATCGCCGCGTTTGCTGAATACGGCAGAATGGCTCAACAACCTGTTGAAAGCAACGGGACTGTCGTTCCTGGTCGGACCTGATATTCGCGACAATCCGCTCTTTACATCGCTGATTGCCAATACTTCGGCTTTCCTCATAATGTTACCGTTATTAATCGCTTATCTATTTGTTCAAAGACTCTTTGTTGAGGGTATTGAAAGAACCGGTATCGTCGGTTAAGAAAGGAATGGGTGGTTATGAATTCCGAAAAGTTTATGAATAGCAGGATATATCGCTTTCTCGATTATATCTTCCGCTTGGTTTTGTTAAACTTTCTGATTTTCATAACCGCCCTTTCTTTTTATCTGTTTTTACCCGAAAAAACCCCGAATTGGCTGAAAGATACTTTAAGTTACGGGCAAATGGGCTTGCTTTTCTTTCCTTCGCTGGTTGCGGTTTTCGATGTCATCAAACAATACGAAGAAAACAAAAGCACATCAATCTTACGTCCATTTTTCCAATCTTTAAAAAAGCATTACAAAAGCAGCCTGTTGATGGGAATCGGAATGCTGATTATCGCAATTCTTTTATCCAACAGCATCAACGTTTTTTTGCAGCAGTTTCAAAACGGCCTCATCAATGTGATCGGTTTCTTTCTAACCGTATCGGTTATCTTGGTGCTTCTTTTTTCCCTGGTTCATTTACCCCTTGTTTTGGTAAATTTTTCGGGACTGCGCCTGATCGATTACGGGAAGCTGTCGGTGATTTGGGCTTTTCGCGATTTCGGTTTGACTTTGATGATGCTTGTAATCGTGGTTTTTGTTCTGATTACCGATATTGTGTTTCCGTATTTTTTAGCTTTTTTCGGAATCAGTTTGCCGATTTATCTGTTGGTAAAACTGTCACTTAAATCCTATGCCAAATATTCAGAAAAACATAAAGGAGTGTAAATGAGTAAAAAAACTTTAATCATTTTCTTGTTTTTATTTTCGGTTTGCTTTTTAGCTTTTGGAAAATTTGCTTTTCCGGCTTATGCTTTCGAAGAAGTCAATACTCCTTCGCCTTATGTCAAACGCATTGTGCCCATTGAAACCCAGATTTTACCGGGCGGAGTCGAACTTCGCTCGCAAGGTGTCAGAACTCAAAACAACGGCAATCCTCAAGGAGCTTGGCTTGACCGCGACGTTTATTCGCTTGTGGCGCCAGGAGCCAATAACGCCGTCAGAATTGTTTCGTGGGGCTTAAGCGCTGCCAACGGTTTTTCGGCCGGAACAATGGTCGAAATTGCTCAGGATTACCAAATCAAGCATCCTGGCACCATCGTTATCGGGGGTATTTCCGGGGATTTCTTCAACAACCAAAATAACGACGGTAATACCAAGGAACCTTTGAATAACTGGGTCAGCGAAGGTGATGTTCTCAAAAAAGATGTTTTGGAACCTGATTACCATAATGTCTTGGGTTTCAAAGAAGACCGCACCTGGGTCGAAGGCAAACCCACTGCTACCTTGAATCTACAGCTGAAAATCCTTGACGGCGGCGAAGTAAGCGCCGTTTACGATATCCCTAATATCGTAAGAACCGCCGGGGATACCTTGAATTCCGAAGGCATCAATATCGTCTATCCGGGTTTTGAAGGCAGTCTCGACACCACCGGTTACACGGTTGTGAAAGGGTACTATGAGACCTTCAAACAATCGCGCAGCCCTTTGCAAGGGAAAGAGTATATTGAAAACAACAACTTGGGCTCGTTTTTGAAAGGCGAAATCAGGGAAATTATTCCGGGCGGAGAAACGATTACGAAAGTTCCGCTCGGCACCTTCTATCTTCTGTCCCAAGACGAAAGCATTCAGACGATTTTGCCGATCAATACCAAAATCAAATGCGAATATTCGTTGACGGGAGAGTTTGCGGAAGCAACCAATACCATTGGTTATATTTTCAAAATTTTAGAAAATGGTGTTTCCAACTTTCAACAATATAACGGCGAACACAGTTATGTTTATTTGCCCCGGGCAAGAGCCGCCATCGGTTTCAAACCGGACAATTCCGTCGTGCTCCTCACCGCGAGCCGCGGTCCGATTACCGGCAGCACGCAGGACGGTCCATCGCTGTTTGAACTTGCCGAACTATTGAAACTCGAAGGCTGCACGGAAGGGTTCAATCTGGACGGGGGAGGCTCGGTTTCCCTTGTGACAAGAACCGAAACCGGGGGATTCAGAATGTTGAACGAACCGACCGACGGAAGCCCGCGAGCCATCGGAAACGGAATTCTTTTCGTAATGCAGGACCCGAATATCCGCGTAACGGAAACGACCTCGGCCTCAATCACCGTCGCCCAAACCGCGCCGATCAGAAACGGTACTTTGACCCAGGCAAATGTCGTGCTTGCGGGGAAGAGTTACAGTTTGTTGGACGGTCCGGTTACCATTACCAACCTCAACAAAAACAGCCGTTACAACCTGAAATACGAATTTACTTACGAAGCAAACGGCAGATCTTACTACGGAGAAATGAACCAAACGGTATATACGGATGAGGTCGATAAGCCGGTCATCAGGCGTTTTAAAGCAAACAGCGTTTCCGGAACCAGCATCGAAATCGAATACCAAATCCGTGGGGAAAATCTCGGGGAATATTACATCAATTACAATGGTCAAAACCATTATCTTGATGCCACGGAAGGAACCGTGACCTTAACCGGTTTCGAAAAAGGCGAAACGGTAGAATTTGTCCTCTATGTTTATTATTCTGCCCAACAGGGCGTAACCAAACGGGTGGAAAGCGAACCGCTCTCGGTCACCTTTAAAGCCCCGGCAAGCGGAGGCGGCTGTCAGATGGGCGCAAATATCTATTACCTGATCGGTTTATTGGCGCTGGGATTTTTCGTCTATAAGCGCAAACGTTAACTCCATTTATTTAGGCTAAAACCATTAAAAATATTTTTTGGAGGAAAGAGAATGAAAAAAATTATTGTTTTGATTTTGATGCTGTGTGCAACCCTTACTTTGGCTTTAACCAAACCTGCTGCAAGCGCAGACGATGGGGTTACAATGTCCCAGTATGCGATTAAACTGAAAGATCTCATCGTAAACCAAAACTTACACGGGGGGATTGTGCTTAACAAGTCGGTTGCGAAGACGATGAAAAACGGCGATATGAACGATAACCTTTGGGTCGACAATACGTACCAATACGTTACCATTCCGGCTTTAAGGAATAATGCGATTGACGTAATCACCTGGTCGGTCGGAACAGATAAGTGGAAAACGGAAAAGGTTCGCAATATCGCCCTTGATTTTGAACAAAAGAATCCCGGCTGGATGGTCGTGGCCGCGGTAAACGGCGACTTCTTCGATATTAATAAAACCGATCAGCCTATTTCTGCCTATGTTCAAAACGGCGACGTGTACAAACCTGTCGGTTCCGAGGAAACCATCGGCTTTACTGACGACGGCGGTTACATTTATGGTAAACCTACAGCCGATGAAGACATGTCGCTAATTGTTTTGGAAGGAAACGATGTAGTTTCAAAGACAAAAATCGATGCACTCAATCAGCTTCCGAATGTTGGGGGCCTCGCCCTTTTCACTACCGATTTCAGCGGACAGGTCAATTTAAGCGGTTATACCGTTTATATCGGTTCGTATCTTGTCAATCGGGTATCCGGAGCAAACCGTTTTGTCCGAGGAAGCATAACGGGTATCGACACAGATAAAACAAGCTTAACCAAAGTACCGACCGGACAATTCTATCTGGTTACCAAGGACGTAAGTTACGAATCGTTATTGGCAATCGGCACAACCGTAAAATGCGAAAAGGAATTAACTGGGGCGTTTGCGGGAATCAAAAATGTCGTCGGCACCAGATACCGTTTGATTGATAACGGAGTTGTTCAGCACCAAGGCCGACAAACGAGCCAAGACTACCTTGTCACCACAGCACATGCACGTACCGCCATCGGCTTTAAACAAGACGGAAGCATCATTTTATTGGTTATCGACGGCGGAATTCCTGCCGAACAGAAAAACGGCGCAACCCTTTTTGAAACCGGGGAATTGCTTAGACTTGCGGGGGCAATCGATGGCTTTAACCTTGACGGCGGAGGTTCGTCGACAATGGTTCTGAGAAACACCGAAGGAGAACTCGAAGTTATCAACACTCCGAGCGACAGACACGAAAGAAGCGTTTCCAATGCCTTATTGTTTGTTACCCGGGATCCAAAACTCAAGGTATCCGCAGTGGGCAGCGATTACATGGAATTCGAACAAACCGGTGCGATTGTGGACGGAAGCATCAAAGATATCAGCGTCCGGGTTGGCGGAAAAACCTATGCTTTCGAAGGCAATAAAGCCAAAGCGACGGGACTAAACAAAAATTCCACTTACAGCGTGACTTTTTACTATACAATCGTGGAAAACGATGGTCGGGAACGTCGCTGCGCCAGTGCCGAATACAAGATTAAGACCGCCGGTGATGTTGAAATCAAGAAATTCGAATTAAACAAAAAACTGAACCTCGGCGTGGAATTGTCTTATCGCTATAGTGACGATAAAGATTTGGTCGAAGAAGCATATATCGAATACGGCGACAAAAAAGAAACCCTGACGGGAAAAAGCGGAACCGTCGAAATTACCGGCCTCACCAAAGGGGAAACCTATGAATTTAAATTGGTTTTGAAACTGAATAACGGCGAAACAATTCGAAGCGGTATTCTTAGCGTGGTAGCCGAAGGCAAGATTTCCGGTGGCGGCGGGGGCGGTTGCAGTATGGGTGCCGTTCAATACTTCCTTGTGTTGTTAAGCGTATTGCCCCTTGGCTTAATCTTTTTCAAACGGAGAAAGTAACAGAAAATGGATGCAATTAAAGCGCAAGTACAAAACCTGTCGCTCGAAGAAAAAATCGGGCAAATGATTGGTTTGGCTTTTCACGGAACAACTTACAATGACGAATTGCGCATGCAAGTTGAGGAAATCAAAGCCGGATTAATTATCTACTTTAAGGACAATATTCAAAGTCCTCAACAGGTATTTGAATTAAACAAAACGATTCTTGGAAAAGCAGCTATTCCCCCTTTCATAGCGCTGGACCAAGAAGGGGGAATGGTAGCCCGGGTGACCGAAGGAATTGTTCAGTCGCCTGGGGCCATGGCGATCGGGGCCACCCATAAACCCCAATACGCTTATCAGTTGGCTTTCAACATGGGGTGCGAACTGAGAGCATTGGGATTCAATTTCAATTTCGCTCCGGTCGGGGACATCAACAACAATCCCCAAAACCCCGTTATCAATGTCCGTTCCTATTCGGAAAATCCCGACACGGTGACGGAGTTTGTGGTTCAGGCCACCCGGGGTTATCACGATGCCAAAATGATGACTTCAATCAAGCATTTTCCGGGTCACGGCGACACCAACGTCGATTCGCATATCGGGTTGCCGAAAGTCGATTTTGACGAAAAGCGTCTGTACGAGATAGAACTGAAACCTTTCCTGAAAGCCAAAGAGTTGAACTTGCCCGGAATCATGGCCAGTCA
>DCTZ01000034.1 GCA_002329485.1 Caryophanales bacterium UBA1427
AAAAAGGCTATTAGTAATTGCAACAGAAGGGGAAACAGATGCCGAATTCTATAAAAAGGTTCTTTCAACAATAAAATTAAATAATGATGGGATTAACTTTAATTTTGATAAAATAGATTTTATTTGTGCGCAGGGAATTTCCGGTTTTGCAAAGAAGATACCCAATAAATTCAAAAATAAATTTGCAACCGTAGAATTTGCAAATTATGAAAAAATCGTCTGTTTATGTTATGATCTGGATGTGTTTTCTCTTGAACAGAAGCCACCAGTAGATAGGGATAAATTAGAAAATGATTTAAAAGCAATCGGTGTCGACCAAGTAATCCATATAAAGGCCGACAAAACAATTGAAGATTTCTTTTTGATAGATATTGAGGGTATAAAACGTTTTTTAAGATTGCCAAGAAGGTATAAATTGCCAAACAAGTCTGGCTAAGAATTGTTAAAGCAAATGTTTAAAGATGCAAGTAAGACCTATTTTAAGGGCGAAAGAGTCAGCGGCCTTGTAGATGCACTTGATATTTGTTTAATATTAACAAAAATTTGTAAACAATTGTCTGTTTTATGCAATGAATTAGGATACAAATGCAGCGGGGATAAATGTAAAAGAAATAATCATTAAATTTAACAAACCTTTTCATAGTTTAACATTCATCGCATCCCAAATGATGGTCACAAGTATACGTGATATTTCCAATCATTTTGGGATGCTTTGTGGTTCTTTCCAATAAATGGGGAATTTCCCCAAAGCCTGAACAATAAAAGCAAAATGATTATGGTGTCATTTTGCTTTTTTCGTGGATGTTCATTTAATGGGGAAATTCCCCATTTATTTTATAGAGCCATTATACCATAGAAGTTTTTCAAATTATTGGATAATACAATGACGATAAATCTCCGGATAAAAAAAGAGCAAACTCCATGTAAATTTAGAGAGTTAACTCTTTAAGACTTTGTTAGTGTTCAATGGTAAAATTATCTGTTTCGTATATTATTTATGCACTATTCCTTACCGATAAATTTATATCTGGTTATTTCATGATATGGACGATTATTATCAAACAACCCGAAATTATCTTTTTCCTGATGAATTCCGTCGGGATGAAACTGACATTCAAGGCAGAAAGCTAAATACTTTTGATCCCTGATTCCCTTATATACTTCGCAATTTAAGGGATGATTATTCGAATAGAAAACGATACAAGGATAGGTTGTATAAACTTCTAAATCAACCGCTTTTCCTTCTGCTTTGGCTGCCAAATAATCAATTCCGACATCATCCAGAAAATAAGGATAGTCATAACCTTTTGTTTTCTTTTGAAGCAATTCATCATCGATAAACCGACCGATTGGTTTTGGTTTTCTGAAGTCGGTCACTTTATTGACATCTATTTTCTTTTCAACAACCAAATTGTCGTTTAAGTATCCTATTTTGGAGGCATTAATGAAAAGTTTATCATTTAAAACATTATTGCTTAGATTCCCCGAAAGGTTAAAATAAGTATGATTTGATAAGTTAAGGAAATTTATGGTATCGCTGGTCGCATCGTATAAAATATCAATCATGTCTGATTGGCGGTACACCCGATAGGTTATCCTGATATTACAGCTATATAGATATCCTGCATCCAAATCAGGAGAAAAATAGGTGAAGATTACATCTGAATAATCTTTTGTTTCGTTTAGGAAATAGTTAAAATCTTTTGTATGTAAACCGTTTCTTCCCCCGTGCAGATTATCGACCCCGAAATTATTTTTTTCCAAATGTGCTACCCGATTATTTAAAGTATAGGTGGCATTTTTGATTCTTCCGGCCGACCTTCCGATTGTTTTCCCATGGAAATTACCGGAATCATAATAGATGGTATCATCTAGGGGTCTTAGGGTTATCAATTTGTTATCAAAATATAGATCTTTGATGGCAGCACCATGATTTGTAAAGACAATATGCAGCTTGCTGTCATTTCTTACCTCAATTAAAACATCGTCTTTCTGCATGACCGATACTGTCATTTTGATTCTCCTTATATTAATAATGAATAGCTTTAGATGGTTTGATTCTCTGCTTGGTTTAAATCTTTTACTGTACTGCCTTTTTGCAAATGACCTTTGACAGTAATAATTTCCGGTTTGCTGGTTTTGGGATTTTCGATTATCTCGATTACTTTTTTAGCTGCACTTATACCTATTCCTTTGGCATCCTGGACATAAGTCGTAAACTCCGGTCTCATCAGACGCGATAACAGGATTCCGTCGTATCCGACTATACTGATATCATCAGGGATTTTTAAGCCCCGTTTATTGATTACCGTCATCCCGCCCAATAAGGAATAGTCATCGGGATAAATGATACAAGTCGGCGGATTCGGCATGTCCAGCAAATCCTGAGTCGCCAGAGCAGAATCCTTGGGAACGTGGTATCTGCCTTCTTTAATCATATCTTCTCTGATTTCGATTCCGTATTTTTGACAAGCATGGTAGAATCCCCGAAGCCGCTTTTGGGTAACACTCGTTAATTCCCCATGAATGAAAGCAATACGTTTATGGCCCATCCGGGAAACATATTCGATGATATCATGCATCCCCTGACTGTTATCCGAGACAACAGAGGAGCGATTTTCAAAAACATAGTCGATTGTAACAGTCGGAATGCCGCTTTCGACCAAAAATATAATTTCGGGATTAGTGAATTCTGCATTAACGATAATCACACCGTCACAATTTCGAAACCTCGTATGTTCATAATAGGTAAGATTTCGCGAACCGATGTGATGGGATATGAAGGTAATATCATACCCGCGGGCTTCGCAGCCGTCTTTGATTGCGGAAAGGATTGCCGAGAAATATTCATGTTGAATACCGGATTGGGTTTGATCCTCAAAGAGAACACCGATACTATAAGAATGATTGGTTTTTAATACCCTCGCGGAAGCATTGGGAATATAGCCCATTTCTTTAGCAACACTTTTTACATATTCGACTGTCTTGGGATTGATGTCGTTAGCCTTACCACTAAGTGCTTTGCTAACTGATGCAATAGATAAACCGCATTTCAAT
This sequence comes from Caryophanales bacterium UBA1427, assembly GCA_002329485.1. Classification (GTDB taxonomy): domain Bacteria; phylum Bacillota_I; class Bacilli_A; order ML615J-28; family CAG-313; genus UBA1427. The sequence continues at coordinate 3,058 of DCTZ01000034.1, forward strand.
GCTATATCCTTAATGGTAACCATAGAACTTCTCCTTTGGGATTTTTGTTTCATATTGTTTTATTATATAATAAGTTTCGCTAAAATTCAAGATTATTTTCCGTTTCTTTGCTAAACATATGAACTACATTTCCATTAAATCCGAACTTCAATGTCTTTCCGACATAGTTTTTATAAGTTCCGTTATTTTGAATAATGGCAATGATATCATTAGGGAACGTATCTTTATTGAGCGTATAGTCGTTACCGACAATTTCGGCATGGATATGACTGGATGCCCCCATCAATTCCGATACCCGCACTTTGCATTCGATACCTTCGTCTCGGATTGCAATATGGTCTGGTCTTACCCCCAAGATAATCCTTTGTTCTTTTACCTGATTGTTGCGTAATCTTTCCTGTTTTTCCTCACACGGAATAACGGTATAACCGTTATTTAAAACCACTTTATATTGACCACCACGGATTATCAATTGGGCGTCAAAGTAATTCATCCTTGGACTTCCGATAAATCCGGAGATGAAGAGATTTCGCGGATGTTCGTAAACATCCTGCGGCGTATCGATTTGTTGGATAATACCGTCTTTCATGACAACAATACGGTCACCGAGGGTCATCGCCTCAATCTGATCATGGGTAACATAGATAAAGGTTGTCTTGATTTTTTCCCGTAAATTGATTATTTCCGCCCTCATTTGGTTACGCAGTTTGGCATCAAGGTTGGATAACGGTTCATCCATCAACAATACTTTCGGATTTCTGACGATGGCTCTTCCGATTGCAACTCTTTGACGTTGACCGCCCGATAGGTGTTTTGGTTTACGGTCAAGCAATTCCTCGATATCCAAGAGTTTTGCCGCTTCCAAAACGCGTTCTTCAATTTCTTTTTTGGTTAAGTGCCGAACATTATCCGGTTTATTTGGTAACGGATCGCTTTTTTTGACAAACTTTAAAGGATAGGCAATATTATCAAAAACCGTCATATGCGGATATAAGGCATAGCTTTGGAAAACCATTGCGATGTCTCTGTCTTTCGGTTCAACCGCATTGCACAACTTTCCGTCGATATACAGTTCACCGGAAGTGATATCTTCAAGCCCCGCAATCATTCTCAAAGTTGTCGATTTTCCGCAACCGGAAGGGCCGACCAAAACGATGAACTCTCCGTCTTTTATTTCCATATTGAAATCTTTGACAGCCAAGACGCCTTTTTCCGTCAACTGAAGATTCGTCTTCTTCGCTGCTTCTTCGGCTTGGCTTTTCGCCGATTTTCGGAAACGTCTTTTCTTCTTTTCGACATAAGGATATATTTTTTCCACATGTTTCAATACAACATCTGCCATAATTACTCCTTTCTAGCCCTTAACCGATCCGGCTGTTACACCTTTTATAATAAATTTGGATAAGAATAAATAGACAATAACAACTGGCAAAATTGATAAGAAAATTGCCATGTAGACGCACCCCAAATCAATATTACCCCAGGAAGTACGTTGCAATGCATTGATCATTACCGGCAGAGTTTTCTTTTTGCTGTCCGATAACAATAACGACGGCATATATAAGTTATTCCACGAACCGACAAAAGAAAAGATCATCTGCACGGCTATGGCCGGTTTCATAATCGGAAGAACAATTCGATTGAAGGTCATAAATTCGTTTGAGCCATCGATTCTCGATGATTCAATCAAGTCCTTTGGTAAAGTCGCCCTTAAGTATTGAATCATATAAAAGAAGACTGACGGCGCCGCAATCGACGGCAAAATCAAAATCCACCAATTGTTTTTCAAACCGTATCTGCTGGCGATTTGGAAGAATCCTACCGATGATAATTGTGGAGGAATCATCATAATGGCAAGGATAAAAGCTTCCATTAATCGTTTTCCTTTAAAATCATAAGCATAAATGCCGTAAGCTGTCAAAGCAGAAAAATAACAAGTTAAAACAGCCGAACTGAAGGCGATTACAAAACTTGCTCTGAACCCCTTTAAGGCATCAAAGTCGGTCTTAAATTTGGTAAACAGGTTTTTGAAGTTTTGATTGAAAAACCTGCTGAACATCAGGGTAAATCTACCGCCCTGTAAATCATTGTTCGCTCTTGTTGTATTAACCAATAATAGGTAGAAGAAAAAGATGCACATTACGGCCACAAAACATAAAAAAATGTAACATAAAACCCTTAAGACAATGGCTTTAATGATAGCGTTACGGTTTTCTTTTTGGTAATCGGTAACGACTCTGGTCATGACATCGATTCTCCTTTCCTATTGATAGTCTTAAAGATAATCAGCGATAGGATTCCGGTAATGATAAACAGAACGACCGATACTGCCCCCGCATGTCCGTAATTACCGACTTTCAGGTAATCGTTTATCAACATAACGATGGTTCGCGTACTGTTGTTTTTGGCCTTTCCGGTCAATACTTCGGCAACGTCAAACATTTGCAATCCGCCGATCATGGAAGTTATAAATACGTAGACAGCGATTGGTTTCAATAGCGGTAAGGTAATATCCCAGACAACATGGATCGAACTGGCACCGTCGATTTTGGCGGATTCGAATACACTTTCGTCGATACCCTGAATTCCCGCCATTAAGAGGATGGTTGTATTACCGAACCACATCAGGAAATTCATCAGTGCGATCAAGATTCGTGCCCAAGTCTTATTGGAAATAAAGTCAAAAGTTTGGGCAATCCAGCCTTTTTCGACAAACAAAGTATGGAACGGGCCGATTGTACCAAACAACGCAAGAATCAAAGACGCAAAGGCCGCCGCCATAATCAGGTTCGGCATATAGAACACGGTCTTAAAAAATCCTGTTCCTTTAAGCCTTAATCGGGAACTGGTAAAAATTAACGCTATCAGTAAACCGAAAGACATTTGGGGAATTACGCCGATTAACCAAATGATTATGGTGTTGCCCAAACATCGCAATATTTCGATATCGCCGCGGAGATTTCGGGAAAAGAGCATTTTGTAATTCTTAAACCCCGCGAAAGACACTTCGGTCTCCAAAGTACCCACAACCTCGGTATAATCAAAAAAGGAATCATAAATCGTTAATACTTGTGGAACAAAGGTGAATAAAAAATACACGATAAAGAACGATGCTACAAAGATATATCCCCATTTAGCATAACTCGGGTTTTTCTTGTTCTTGTTTCCTTTCATTAAAAAACCTCCACTCATTTTTTAATAAAAGCCATGGTTTTAAAGCCATGGCTTAAACACTCAAACTTTAGTCTAATTTGGAACAACTAAATTAGGGAAAGCTTTTAGTAATTCAGCATAGAAGTCGGCTAAAGCTTTTTCTTTTGTATTGATTTCGGCATCATTCTTTAAGAATTTAACAAATGCGGTTTGCAATCCTTCATTGCAATGTTGATCATAAATTGTACTGTATCTTACCACGATGTTGTCAGCCATCGAAACCCAAACTTTAGTATCGTTTTGTCCGTTAAGTAATCCGTTGCCTTTACCTTCGGCATCATAGTCAGCTGCTACTTTAGCATTGACTTTTTTATTGTTAGAAAATTGTGAATCTTCTTTAACCAATCTTTCAAGAATTTCTTCGTTATTTAAGAAGGCGTTCATTGTTTTGGCAACCAATGAATCGTTAGAACCGGCACTTGGGCATAATAACCAAGTTCCGCCCCAGAAGTAAGCTTGAGGACCAGCAACTAGACCCCAGTCACCATAAGTTCCGCCTACATGATCTTCGCCTTCGCCCATGGCAGGACCCATGCAGAAGTTATAATACCAGGCAGGACCGAATGTGCAGAATACTTTTCCGCCTTCGGCAAATTCGATGGTCTTACCGCTGTCCCAAACACCTTCGGTCTTGGTATAGCCTAATTCGACGAATCTTTCGGCTTGTTCCATCCAAGTTTGAACCGGAGTAGGAATTTGTACGACTTTGTTTTCATCAACCCATGGTTTATCGGCATTGTTGGAGAATACACGATAAGTGTCGGCATATGAACCGGTCATATAGTAGCCTTTAGCTTTCATCATTTCTGCAACATCTTCGAATTTTTCCCAAGAATCGACTAATGGTTGAACATCTTCCGGTTCGGATACGCCCAATACTTCCAAAGCGATGGAACGTCTGTAAACCATACCGGCTGGGCAGCATTGGAATGATGCGGCTTTGATAACGCCGGTTCTGTCTGTTCCGATATCTACTGTATATTGATATGCTTGAGAGAAATCATCAACGCCGATTTTTTCGATGTCTTTAGTTAATGAAGTGTTTACATATTTTAAGATGTAGTCAGCTTCTGCTAAGAACATATCGACTTTATTTTCTTCGTTTGCTGTAGCATTTTCTCTGAGTGCCATGTCAAGAGCGTTCTGATAAGCACCGTTGTCAGAAGTTACGATAGTCCATTTTACAGGAATACCATCCAAGTGATAAGTTTCAATAGAAGGGTCATTGGTCTTTTCATCTGAAACATATTTGTTGAAAAAGCCTTGGAATTCAGTATTCCATGCATAGATATGGAATATTGATCCACCATCGTTCAATTCGTCATCTGAACCTTTCGACTGATCGCCACAGCCGATAAGAACAAATGTCAAAACGAAAACAAAAGAAACAGCCAAAAATTTTTTTAAAAATTTGTTCATTTTTTTCTCTCCTTTTTTTTAATTTTTTTATTTGAGGGCGACCTCATTGAAACAGTTAAGTTAAATTTGATTACTTAAACGTTTACGTAAATATTATAATAAAACGTTTACAATTTGTCAATAGTTTTATTAAAAAATTTATTTTTTTTTATTTTTTTCTATTTTAACTTGATTTCAATAAATAATATGGTATAATAAAGGCAAATAACCTTAAACGTTTAAGGTTGATTTCTTAAGACTTGGAGTTGATTTTTCATGAAGTTTGGACATTTCGACGATCAAAACAGGGAATATGTGATAACCAATTACAACACTCCTTTACCTTGGATAAACTATTTCGGACAGGACGACTTTTTTTCGATAATCAGTAATACTTGCGGGGGTTATGCCTTTTATAAGGATGCCACGCTGAGAAGAATTAACAGATACCGATATAACAGCGTTCCGCGCGATAACGGCGGCCGATACTACTACATCAATGATAATGGTTGTATTTGGAATCCGGGGTTTTTACCATCGAAAACAAAACTTGACCACTATGAATGCCGTCACGGCTTGGGTTATACCATATTTTATAGTGCTAAGAATAACTTAAGTGCCAAACTTAGTTGTTTTGTGCCGCTGAAAGACGCTTGCGAAATCAATATGTTAACGCTGACCAATCATTCCGATTCCCCAAAACATCTTACCTTACACGGCGTGGTGGAATTCTGTTTATGGAATGCGATAGATGATCAAACCAATTTCCAACGGAATCTGAATATCGGCGAAGTGGAAATCGATGACCATACGATTTATCATAAAACCGAATATCGGGAACGTCGCAACCATTTTTCTTTCTATTATGCCAGCGAAAAGCATGACGGATTCGATTCTGATTTGGATACCTTTTTGGGATTATACAATTCTTACCATGCGCCGGATGCAGTGATGAATAAAACATCTTATAATTCGGTAGCTTCGGGTTGGAGTCCCCTCGGCTGTCATCGCTTTGATATCACCCTTAAGCCGCAGGAAGAAAAAACCATCATCTTCTTATTGGGCTATATCGAAAATGAAGAAGACAAGAAATTCGTTTCCCTGAATGTTATCAATAAAGAAAAAGCTTATGCTTTGCAAACCAAATATAATTCCCGGGAAAAGGTCGAAAAAGCTTTTGGCGACTTAAAGAAACATTGGGATGAACTGTTATCAATCATCAATGTCAAAACCGGAAACGAGAAGTTTGACCGAACAATCAATATCTGGAATCAATATCAATGCATGGTTACTTTCAATATGTCGCGAAGCGCTTCATATTATGAGTCCGGCATCGGCAGAGGAATGGGTTTCCGCGATTCCTGCCAGGATTTATTCGGTTTTGTGCACCTGATTCCGAAAAAAGCCCGGCAAAGAATAATCGATATTGCTTCGATTCAGTTTAAGGACGGTTCGACTTACCATCAATATCAACCGCTGACTAAACGAGGCAATGCCAATATCGGCGGGGGATTCAATGATGATCCTTTGTGGCTGATTGGATCGACCGCCCAATATCTTAAAGAAACAGGGGATTTATCTATCTTAGATGAAATGGTTCCTTTCAATAACGAAAAAGGAACGGAAGTTCCGCTTTTCGAACATTTAAAGGCTTCCATCCGTTTTACCATCAATAACCTGGGTCCTCATAATCTGCCTTTAATCGGTCGAGCTGATTGGAACGATTGTCTTAACCTAAACTGCTTTTCCAAAACCCCGGGTGAATCTTTCCAAACCGCCGCAAACTTCGAAACCCGAAAAGCCGAATCGGTGTTTATTGCGGGGATGTTTATCTATTACGGACGCGAATATGTCCAGATAGCCAAATTATACGGTCAGGATGAAGAAGCCGATTTTATCAGCAACGAAATCAAGAAAATGGAAGCCAATGTCATCAAACACGGCTGGGACGGTGAATGGTTCTTAAGAGCATATGATGCTTTCGAAAGAAAAATCGGCTCCAAAGAATGCAAAGAGGGAAAAATTTTCGTTGAGCCTCAGGGCTTCTGCACCATGGCAAGAATCGGGGAAAACCTCGGTTTAGGAAAAAAAGCCCTTGATTCTGTGGAAAAATATCTTACCAACGATTATGGTGTCGAACTGTTATATCCGACCTATAAACAATATTACGTTGAACTGGGCGAGATATCTTCCTATCCTCCCGGATATAAGGAAAACGGTTCCGTGTTCACTCACAATAATCCGTGGATTGTTATCGCCAATACCGTTATCGGCGAAAACGAAAGAGCATTCGATGTCTATAAACGCAATTGTCCGGCTTTCTTGGAAGACATCTCGGAAATTCACAAAACCGAACCTTATGTTTATTCCCAAACGATTGCGGGCAGAGACGCGAAAAATTACGGTGAGGCTAAAAACAGCTTTTTGACCGGTTCTGCTTCCTGGTCGTTTGTCGCCGCAACCCAAGAAATTCTAGGCATTAAACCGGATTATGCCGGTTTAAGGATTGAACCTCATTTGCCGAAAGAAATGACCAACATCAAAGTAACAAGAATATTCAGAGGTATCAAATATAAAATAGAAATATTCAACAATAATTCGCCTTACCAATTGTTCGTTGACGGCGAAAGGATTAATGGATCTATAATCCCTTATAATAAATCCTCCCAAGAAGTAAATGTGAAAGTATTTATATAACGTTTGCAAAATAAAAATGGATTACGGTTTTGTGCGTAATCCATTTTGTTTTATTTGGTAAGTACCTCGATCATTTCGTTTCTGATCTTATCATAATGTTCTTCATCGATACCGAAATCCATCTGGCGATAGGTCCATAAAGCATAACCGATATCATGTTTCTTAAATACTTTAACAATATCTTTAAGCCAACGCAACGAATCGTCAACCGGTGCTTGGTCAATCACACCAAACTCACCACAATAAAGTTTGACATTCATTTGCTTGGCAGCTGCAATAGCTTCATTAATGATAAATTCCAAATATTCGATTCCGATAATGTCATCATCCTTAAAGGCAAATACATCGCTGCCCTGAAAACCCAAGGATTTGGATTTTTCTTTATAATAGGCATAAGTTTCCGGATAATGAACCGGACCGATATTTTTGATTTGGGGCATCCAGTGGGCATTTTGATGGGTAAATACAATCGGTTGATAACAATGAAAGGTGAAAATGATATTTTCATCCAACGGCTTTTCCAGTAGTTTTACCGTAGCTGCGCTGTTCCATAAAATCCCCCCGTAAATGATAAGCTTTTTCGGAGCAAGCTTTCGGATTTCTTTAACCGTTTCTTCGATTAATTCGTTCCACGCTTTCGCATTTTCTTCTTCCACCACTTCATTCAATAATTCAAACGCCACATGGTCATATTTGGCAAAGCGGTTGGCAATCCTTTTCCAAAGACCGACAAATCTTATTTGCAAATCGCGATTCGAAAACAGATTGTTTTTCTCTTTGCTACCTGCATCATTAAAATCATAACCATAAGCTTTATGCAAATCTAAAATGATATCGAGATTAAACTCTTGGGCCCAGTTTATAATTTCATCGATTCTCTTAAAGCCATCGGCTTTTTCGGTTCCGTCTTCTTCTTCCATAACATTGTAGTCAATCGGCAATCTGACATGGTCAAATCCCAATGATTTAATATAGGAGAAGTCGTCTTTTAGGATGAAAGTATCATAATGTTCCTTGGTGTAAACGCATTGGCTTAAATAGCCGCCCAGATTAATTCCTTTCTTAAGTTCCATGTTTTTACCATCCTTAATTCTATTGATACTGTAACTATATCATATCTTCTTGTTTACCAAATGTCAATACATTTATCAAACTTTTAACTATTTCTTTGTTGGTGTAAATTTGGTTGCGTACACGACTAGTTTTTTGCTTCAATTACTAGACCTTTATCTTGTTAATCAAAAAAATAAGGTTAAAATCTTTAAGTAACATTTTTCCTCCTTTCGTAAAAGGATATACGCAAATACATTCTACCATAGGGGAAATCAGTCTGAGCTTTTAGACCATTCTTGCCGTTCGCCGATGATAAAAGGATAAATATTTCCGTTTTTTCGGAAATCTCAGTTTTTAAGGATTTCCTCTGTTTTCATGGTCTTTTTTCCCCTTTCGCTTTATCCCTGCAACTTGTAATACTTATGCTTGGGATTAAAGAATAAGTTCAAACAAGTAACCGACCGAAGCAATCGGATTGCCTTTTTCGTCTTTGGCAAAACTCGAGGTTTCTTCTTTGATAATCTTAAAGCCTGAACCAAGCAAAAGTTTTACGGATGGAATATTTCCCGCGGCAGTTCCCGACACTAATTTTTTCAGTTTCAGATCTTCTTTGGCATAGCGAATGATTGAAGCAACCATTTCCTTACCCAATCCCTGACGATGATAAGCTGTGTGGAGACAATAACCTAAATTCCGGCTGCCTTCGTCGACATAATTTAAAGTTAAAAAGCCGATTAACCGCCGATTGGCTTTTAACTCAATCGCAAAAAACTCCTCCGACTGCCGGAAATAGTCGAAAACTTTACCGAGATTTTCCTTATCGGTCGGAAAAGGATGGTCATAGACGGCATATTCCGAATTCATTTTATCGATGATTAATTGTTCGAAATCCTCCCGGTCGCTATCTAAAAAACGTCTGATGATTAAGCGTTTGGTTTCTCTTATCATTTTTTTATCCTCTCTTACCAAAATTATTTTCTTTATCGACATCAATTGAATAAACAGCGTATAAAAGCGAAATGAGGAAAGAAAAATAGGAATAGGGCACATTCCTTTCGATAGAATTATTCTGATCGACCAGAAAGTAAACCTTGGCGAATATGGATGCTCTACTGGCAATAAAATTCTACGCAAAAGGAATCATCGCATAACCGATCAACTTTTTTATCTGCTTTTTCGTCTTTGTAAAATTTTGAAATTCACAAAAACCCCCCACACCACCCCGCAACACGGTGCCAAGGCATAAGGCAAAGCGTTTGACACTAAATTAAGTTGATGTGAAAAAGGAAAGGTTATGAAATCAATAAACCAAGAAAACACATCCCCGAAAGTTATGACAATATTGGTAAGGACCAGATAATTATTAATTTATTGGTCCATGGTTTGATACTTTTTTCTTTTGAGATTGCTGCCGAGAATAACCAGCATTAAAATAAGGGTGAAGCAATCCAAAACGACATTGGAAAATGATACAAATTTTTTTCCTATTACCTATTATGTCAAATATAAATCATTATACACTATTTCAAAATAAAAACAAAACTGTTTTATTCACTAATTTATTTTTTTTCCGTCTTTTTCCTGAATTTTTAAAACAGCTTTAAAAAGCCTTCAAGTCCCTTAAGAAAGTAACCTGAAGGCCAAAAAAGAGTTTATTAATGGGGAATGAAGAAAAAAATTTTTTTACGTTTTTTGGAAAAATTAAATAACAAAGGCAAAAGGTTCGGCGGCTTTAACCCCGTCAACATGAATAAACACATCCATAAAAGTTGTGCCGTTTTTTTGATACTCGTATTCAAAACAGCTGAGGATATCTTCCTGATGTTTTCCTCTGATATTGTTGGCATTAATGTATTCCAAAAGCAGCTTATAGGCATTCGGAATTCTTTCAAATGGCTGAATGAACGGTTCTTTAATCGTTATAACCACATAATCGGCTTCTTTGTTTTCGGAATAATGCACCCCGCAACACGAGGTTTTAAAGTTCTCCGGAAGCAGGCATGCCGCCGCATATCCGCGAAGGCCGAACCGGTGTTTTTGTTCCTGGGATACAAAAGGAAAATCCCATCCGATTATTTTTACTTCGGAGCACATTTGTTTGAGACCGCTTTTTTCGGCCCATCTTTCCATATAATCCAAGACATCGTTTTCGGGTTCGGGCGTAATCATGACATAGCTGGCCATTCTGAAAGGTGCCACTCTTCTGATTTTGATTTTTGAATAGATTCCGCTTTGTTCGGCCAAGTTCTCCCGTACTAAAGCATCGAGATTGCAGGAAAAAAGCGAACACATTTCGATCAGTCTGTCCAGTTCCGGAATAACTTCATCGGATTCCCACCGAGAAACCGTTTGTCTGGTCACATTCATCCTTTCCGAAAACTGTTCCTGAGTCAACTTTTTTTGCTTGCGCAAGAAGCTAATGTTACTTCCTAAACTCATTTTTTCACCTCTTATCAAAAACTACTTACATTATATAACAAAAAGCAGCGTAAATCCACCAACCGGTTTACGCCTTTTTTCGCATTTGTGTAACATGGCATGTTTCATTTTGAAAGGTGTCAGAATCTGGCTTTATCGTAGTTATACTTTTTGCTTGTTCCCACAACAACGTCTTCGATTTTTTCCAGTATCAGCCAATCGTCCATATTGCTTTGATGATCGAAATCCAAAGGTTCGATTGCTTCGACCTCGGCGAATTCCACCAGACACAAACACTTTTTATGCCATCTTTCCTTTTGTTTATCGGTCAATACCAATTTATCGTTATGACTTTCGATGACAGCGGTTATCTCTTCATCGGTTAACTTTACGTAGTTTAAAACGTTCGTAACTCGGGCTTTAGCGCTGATTTTTTTCGTACCCTTTTCCATAAAATAAAGCGTTTCGTCTTTAAACACGCGACTGTGCGGGATTTTTCGTCCCGATGCGCCCCTGATTATCATCGTTTTTTGACCGGCCAAAATTTTGGACAATTCTTTTGCAACATTATCGCAATAAACCAAATGAACCATATCTTGTCTCATTTCTTTTTTTAAGCAATCTCTTTAAAGTGATTCCAATTCAGTATCGAAGGCATTGAGGTTAGCTCCGCCAAAGCAAACCCTTTATCCAGCATTTTTTTGACAATCATCAATCCCACGTAATAACCGCCGAGTTTTAAATTATCTTTGCCGCTCGCTTCGGACCAGGTAAAATATTCTTGCATCATTTCTTCCGTTAATTTTGAGCCGAATCCGTCGGTGACTTTTCGGAAAAGGAAAAGCCTTTTTTCGGGTTTTTCAACTTCTTGAAGGAGTAAAGCTAAAGCTTTAGAAATGCCTTCAGGCGAAAAATTGGATTGGTTCAAAACCAGGGAACTCGCAACCCCCAATCCTTCCGAAAGCACCCGCTCGAGAAAATCCCAAAAGTCGATGTCTTTAACTTTTTGGCTGCGAACCATATGGTTGATTTCATGAGGGATTATATTTTTAAACGTCCCTTCTTCCAACTCGGTATCCAAACCCAAATAAACGAACGGTTTCCCCTTTGAATTAGGACAGGAAAAACCGTTGATATTTCCGAGTTCAAAGCCCAAATATATTTCAAAGTCTTCGTCAAAACCTAAATCCCGGACAGCTTGAGCAGCCAAGCGACAGGCTTTTTCGGGAATTCGGTTTCGGTAATTGCTTTCTCCGATGGTCCTGTTTCGGTTAAAGTCGACCGTTTCAATCATGGGTTTTAAGTTTTCCAATTCCGTCAAGAATAATCATTGATAGATTCGGTCAAACAGTTCGGGATATTTTCTGGTATAACGCCGAAAAGCCTCAAAGGGGCCGATTTCTTTATTCTCCTTACACAGGATGAAAAAGTCGTCTTTCATTTCAATTACTTTCATAATGCTTTATCCCCATAAAAATAATTTATCATTTTAAATTTCGAAAGCCCCCGAAAAAGTCGCAATTAATCAATTCTTCGCTTAAGGTTCAAAACAATCAGCGCAGATGACTGCCGTCGGAAAGCGATCTGACTTTGGGATAACAGAATCCGGCCACATTCTTGAATTCAATCAGCGTTATTTCCGCATGCCCGATTTCAAACCTGGTGCAAAAATAAGGATACGGGATATTGAGAAGGAGCGATAAAAAAGCAAAACCGAAACCCTGATGGGCAAACAAGGCCACATGATCGTCATTGTCCCGGATTACCCGGTATTTGCCGTTGCCGAGGGCTTGGTAACCCAATGAAGCAAAGAACGCATTGCTTTCGGTTTGAATCCGTTTCATTTCTTCCGGGAAAGACGCTTTGTAAATTTTCGGATGAAGGTACCAATCGAAACCCAAATCCGCAATCTCTTTCGTATAGAACAAATCTATCGTTTCTTGGGCCTGATACAGCCAGGTTTTTTTGCCGAAGGGTGTTTTGATGGTCAGATTTTCCCAAGGATGGCTTTCGTTCGCAAAGTCCAGCAAAGTGATTTCTTTGCCAAGGAGTTTTGCGGTTGGGACTGCCGTTTGAATCGCCCGATTCGAAGTAGAAGAGTAAATTTTGTCTACCCCGATTTCAGCCAGACGTTTGGCCACCGCTTCGGCCTGAAGGCGACCGAGCTCCGTCAAATCATCGGGTTCATAAATCGGTTCTCCGTGCCTAATATAGATAAAAAGCATACTGACTCTCCTTTGGTTTTTACTTGATGATAATCTTGTTGACCGAACCGATTAGGCCGCTGGAACAACAATATTGAGGTTTGCCGGGAGCGATAAAAGAAAAAATCGCTCCGTGGGTGTGCCCGCATAACACCGCCTTAACTTTCTCGGATTCGGCAACCAAGTCCATAAATTCTTTAGTGGTTGCGTCGCCGTCATCATAACTCATGGTAAAATAAGCATCTAACCGTTCAAATTCCCTTTTGTTGTACCTCGTCATCATCGGCACATGCATCACGAGAACAAGCGGCATATTTTGGCTTAGCACCTTTTGAAAGGACTCTAATTGCGAATGACCGATTTTTCGGACGGAATTGTTAACGGAAACAACCAATAATTCCCCTAAATCCGCAACCTGAAAATAACTGTTGCCCTGGCAAAGATCCTTAAAAAAATCGGCCGGCGACTCATGGTTTCCGCACGAAAACAAATACGGACTTTCCAGCCTGCTTACGGCCTGAACCAAAAAGTCCCAATTGGATTTGCTGTAATAGTCAACAATATCTCCCGCCATAATCACCAGGTCAGGACGGTTTTTGATGGCATAGTCTATCAACCTTTCGAGACACTCGGCGGAAGAAAGCAGGGTATCCGAAGCAAAATGTTCGTTGAATTTGCGGGCAAAATCAATCCTTTGGCTCATCCAGATTCTTTCTTGGCTGATGGCACGGTTGATGGTCCCGAGATCGTCTTTGTCCCTGTCAAAAGTAGCCAGATGAACATCGTTGAATTGCATCAAAGTATATCTGCCGGATAAACCCAAGTTGATTTCGATTTGTTTTTCCTGAATAAAGTTCATGTTTTCTCCTAAAACGTTAAGCTTAGCCTTATTATACCATTTTTTGCAATAAATCATAACAATTCCAAGAATCTTTTGTTTTTTTAAGCCACCGCCACCAAACGAATAATCTCCCAAATGAAGGGCTAAGGATAACCAAGAAGACTTTTTTCTGAACAAAAGGTCTTCTTTTTCGATTTATTTCAAAATAAAAAATTGGCCTTTCAGCCAATCAGGGGTGGCCGCTGCTTATACGCCGTTTAACCAGCTCCCTATGCACCGAAGTACCCAACC
>DCTZ01000007.1 GCA_002329485.1 Caryophanales bacterium UBA1427
CATTTCAAAGTTTAATTCGTGAAACAACTGTAATGGTTTTTTCTTAGAACGACAGATAATCATTATATATCGCTTGACTTTAAAATCGAATATTAATATAATTATAGGAAATACTAAAAAAAAGAGGTACAATATGGAAAAATTAAAACGCAAATACGGTCTTCCGACTGCAATCGCGATGGTTGTGGGCATTGTAATAGGATCAGGAATTTTCTTTAAAGCAGATGATGTTCTGAAACTAACCAACGGCAAACTGAGTCTTTCCATTCTGGCTTGGGCTGTCGGCGGGTTGATTATGTTAATCAGTGCCTACACTTTTTCCCTTGTGGCACGCAAGGTTGAAAAAGTAAACGGCGTTGTGGATTATATCGAAGCAGCCGGCGGAAAAAAAGCCGGATATGTCGTCGCTTGGTATTTGTCGACTGTCTATTATCCGATCCTTACTTCCATCCTTGCTTTCGTTTCTGCCAATTATTTCTGCTCTTTAATCGGACTTGATTACGGCCAAACAACCTGGTTGGTCGCTTTCGGTTTCTTAACCTTATCCTTCGCCCTCAATATTTGGGGACCGAAGCTTGCCGGAAACTATCAAGTTTCCACTACCCTAATCAAACTGATTCCGGTTATTTTTATTGCTGTTATCGGAACGATTCTAGGCATCACCAATGAACCGGCCGTCGCACCGCTGCTTCCGCCGAATACTTTAAAGTTTGACTTCGGGGGCGCCATCTTGGTTACCATCTTCGCTTACGAAGGCTGGGTTGTGGCAACGAGTATCAATGCGGAATTGAACGATTCGAAAAAGAATATGCCGAGGGCTTTGGTTTTGGGCTCGTTGATCGTAATCGGGGCTTATCTTCTCTACTATGTCGGCTTATCCGGTTTCCTTCACAACAACGAAATCATTAATAAAGGCGACCAGGCACCTATTGTTGCGGCTACGCAATTCTTGGGAAAAATCGGCGGAACATTTTTCAACGTCTTTGTCGTCATTTCCTGTTTGGGAACTTTAAACGGCTTAACGATGGGTTGCGTTCGCGGGTTCTATTCAATCGGATCCCGTAAACAAGGGCCGAATCCCGATTCTTTTGCCAAACTAAGCCAAAAAACCAATACATCGCTTGCTTCAGGTTTTGTGGGTTACGTATTGTCGCTTGTTTTTTTCCTCGTTTGGTTCCTTGCCATCCATAAAGGACTATTACCGGGAACCTTCGATACTTTAACGATTGCTTTCCTTTATTTATCATACATTATTATCTACCGTTGGATTATGCGTACCTTTACCGATCTCAGCTTCTTTAACCGTTATATCATGCCGACCTTGGCCATCGTGTGCGCAATCTTCCTCACTTTGACGGGTTCCGGTTTATACCAGCTTATTTTCCTGCAATCGTTTAACGAAATCAAAGAATTCCTGATTTATTTGGGCTTTGCCATGACTTCGATGTTCATCGGAATGTTATATTACCGTTCGACTAAAGAACCCGCAAAATAAATCAACTATTAAACCGACACCGACCAAAAAAAGGTCGGTGTTTTTTATTAAAAGCAAAAAAAGAGAGATTTTTCGAAAACGGAAAATCTCCCTTTGATTTTCATTAATTTTTAAGTCAAAGTTATTTTGGCTTAGCCTTCCAAAGTGGCAAGTTTTGCCGACAAAAGGTCAAGCACATAATAGAATTTGACAAGTTTTCTTTGACTTGGCGTCAAAGCATTGTAAGCTGTTAAGGCTTGTTCAAACGCAGGTTTGTCATCGAGCGTAAAGTCAGCCACGGTAGGTAGCGGAACAATCAATTGGTCGACCGCGTTCGCAGCTTCCATGTCGGTTACAAGCACGAGTTGACTGATTGCGCTTGTCAAACGGCTGTATGCTTCCACAACTTCGGTCAATAAGGCATCGTCATCGGCCAATACCGCCGCCGCATAACTCTTGGCATTTTCCAAGACCATCCAAGAATTGGCTGAATAATCTTCTTCTTTATAGTTCAAACCTTGGTAAAGCGTTTGAAGTTTGGTCTTATCGACTTGCAAACCGAAAGCCCATTCCAAAGCCAATGGGAAATGCGTCCGCCAAGCATATTCGTTGTGCGTGAAACCGTCGCCTACGTAAGTTGCAACATTGGCATCCGGTACCCCCGCTGCAAGCAAATATGATTTGTATTCGGCAGGCCAGCCGGCATTTCCGTCGCTGTTGTTACCGACATACAGGAAGAATTTGGTAGCCGAAAGAAGCTCTGCATCCAAAGTTTCGAGTAAAGCCGGGATATTGGTTGCGGCGCCGGAAACTTGTTGAGTCGATGTAGAGAAAGCCACGATAACGCCGAATGTTTCAAGTCTGGCCAATCCGCCGAAGAACGAAATCAAGCCGCCCATCGAACTACCGGCAATAATGGTATTTTCGCGTCCGGTCAAGGCATTGTAATTTTCGTTGACATAAGGCATAACCACATCAATGATAAAGTCCATATAAAGGTCACCGCGTTTGGTTCCCGAAATCCAAGGATATTGGTAAGAATATTCGGCCATCCGGTCGTTGGTGTTATCGATACCGACAACGATTGCTCCTCCGAAACCGCCGATTTCCATGAGCGATGCGATAGTTTCGTCAACCCCCCATTCGCCTGCATAAGATGTTACGGAATCGAATACATTTTGTCCGTCATGCATGTAGATAACAGGGTATTTTTTGGTCGTATCGGTAGGATCATAACCGGCTGGTGTCCAAATCCGGATATTTCTGGTTTGATAAGCGGCCGGTAATCTCGGATCGGTCATGGAAGCAATATCCAAATTGCCGACTACCGTCGATTCAGGAGTTCCGCCTACCGGAATCCGCCAACGTAAAACGGTATCTTCGACAATCGTAGTGTTTCTTGTAATCGTTAAGGTACGGTTATTGATCGGAACACCGTCAAGCGTCAACTCTTCGCCGCTCCAAGGTTCGAATCCGGCGCCCGGAACTTGAAGAGTCCACTTGTATTGAAGATTGATATTGGTTCCGTTGGCCGAAGTGAATGTCTTTTTGAACTCATAAGTGGTATCGTCGATTTTGGTGGCAATACCATAGCTTAAATTAGCCGGGTTCCAACCGTTGTTACTGGAACCTGTGGTAATTACTACCGCATTCGGAAGCGGTTCAGGAATGTGGATAATCCATGTGACTTCCACGGTGAAAGCAGCGGCGCGAACCGAAGCCGTAAAGGTTTTGGTTGTTTTGGCAAGATTCTTGGTAATGGTTGCGGTTAAGGTAATACCCGTAACAGCATAATCCAATCTGGTTACCCTACCGATTGCACCTGTTTCATCCACTTCGATGGCAATGGATTCAGGATGGGACGATGTCCAGGTAATGGTAGTTCCGTTTTGACCTGTCGTCGGAAGAGTGATATTGTTCGTTAAGTTGTTTAAATTGCCAAGGGTAAGAGCAGCCGCAGCCGCAATTACATCCAAATCATCTTGGCTCGGTTCGGTTCCAAGCACCATGATTTCGAAGTCTTTGGTGGCAGTAACGTCGTTATATTGGATGGTAGCAGTCAATTGGACAATCGTGGTATAAGTCGGACGATTTACGATGGCATTTTCGTTTTCGATTGTAATAACGTCTTCGTTATTAGAAGTCCAGGAAATTGTCGTTTCATTTAAGCCGGTAACCGGTAAAACAAAGTTTTCCGTAGCGGATGAAATGGATAATACGAGAGCCGCTTTGGCTTCATCAACCCGTTCTTGATCGGTTTTAACTACCGGTAAATCCATATCGGCCCATTTTTCGACCACATCGTTGACGATTATTTCTGTTTGGCTTGGGTCGACGGTTACTCGGCGGTTGTCGAGTTCCCCGTTTTCTTTGGATTTTTCCACGGTTCCCCAATCTCCTCTAGTCCATTTATATTCGATCGCAAATTCTTCCGTTATTTCTTCGTATACAATTTCGAAAGTCGCTTGGGTTGTGCTCACCCGTGTCGCAACTCCCCAAGGATCGCCTGGATTCCAAGTCGGTTTTCCGGAACCGAAGTTTCCGGCAATTACGATTTGATCTTCCATCGGCGTGTTTTCCGGAAGAGTGACAAAGAATTTAACCGTAACCGCGGAACCTGACGGTAAAGCTTTTACCGTAAAGGTGAACTCTTTGGTTTCGGTCAATTTGTTTAAAGTTAGCGTAGCGGTAAGAATAACGGTAATATCGGTGGTTCCTCTTGTTACGACCGCTGTGTCCCCACTAATCACTATAGCACTGTTGTCAGAAGTCCAGGTAATTCTTACGCCATAATGACTGATTAATGGCAATTCAAAGTCTTCTTCAACTTCAAAAGTACTGAAGGTTAGGCCATCCTTTACTTCAAGAAGTTCTTTTCTCCCCGCTGTGCCACTCGGGTTTGTGCAACTGGAAACAAAGAAAGCTGAGAGTAATAATAAACAAGCAAATAAAACTTTTTTCATTGTTCCTCCTTAAAAAAGTCGTTACCTATTAAATATACCAAAAAAGAAAACGCTTGTCAGCCGAAAGAAAGAAAAAGTGAAAG
>DCTZ01000033.1 GCA_002329485.1 Caryophanales bacterium UBA1427
GGAAAGGGGATTTGAACCCCTGCGTCCTATTAAGACCTACCGGTTTTCGAGACCAGCCCCTTCAGCCACTTGGGTATTCCTCCGTATGAAGCGAAAAAAATCGCCTTAAGTTTTATTGATTCTTTTGAAATGTTTTTCGGTTTTCGGATTATTGTTTATTATTTGAGAAAGCGTTTCTTTTATTTGGAAATCGTCCTTTTTGGTTTTTTGGATTCGACTGTCGAAAACCAGCTGTTGTTCGGGCGGTTTGATTTCTGTCTGTACCGTTTCAATAAACAACAAAGGTTCGTTTTTGTTTTTCATTTCATCACCATAAAAGTATATGATGATGTTTTTAGCCTTTATTCTTGTAATAAACGATTACTAGGCCTTCTAAAAGAATATTCGGTTCGAAGTAGTGCGGTGTCTCGATTACCGAGTCATAAACTTCACCCAAGCCACCGGTCAAAATAACCGTTGCTTCTCCGATTTCTTTTTTGAGTTTGGCAATCAAACCGTCAATCATGGCGGCAGTTCCGAAGATTGCCCCGCTTTGAATGCAAGATACCGTGTCGCGGCCGATTACATTTTCGGGACGCTGAAGCGGAGCGTGTTGCAATTTTGCAGTGGATGATACTAAACCCGCAAGCGAACTCATGACTCCCGGCGCAATAACCCCGCCCAAAAAGTCGCCTTTTTCGGTAACAACCGAAAACTTGGTGGCCGTTCCCATATCAACAATTATCAAATTGCCGCGGTATTTGTTAAAAGCACCGACGGCACCGATTAACAAATCGGCTCCCAATTGTTTGGGATGTTCGATTTTGATTCGGATACCGCTTTTGATGCCCGGAACGACAAACATCGGTTTTAAGTCGTAATACTTGATAAATGTTTTTTCCATGATAGAATCCATGGCCGGAACAACCGAAGCAATGATGACTCCATCAATCGGAGTATTCGCATATGGACTATGGCTGATGATGTCTTTAAACTTAACGACATACTCGTCTTCTGTCAGACTCGTGTTGGTGGCAAGACGGTATTGCGAAACGATTTGTTTATTAATCTCGATTCCGATGGAAATATTGGTATTGCCGATATCCAGACATAAGACCATGGTTTCACCCCACTGTTTCGCTTTAATATTATACTCTAAAATCTTTGTTTTCGCAAGTCTTTTATGATTTTGAAAGCGTTTTTGCAAGAAAAGGTGTATAATTGTTAATAAGTAAACAACAGGAGGTTTAAATGCATAGGACAAAAACGATTCCAAACAAGAAGATTTTTCGCTTGCTGTTATTATTGTTTCTCTTAATCGGGACAACTTTATCGCTTGTTTCCTGTACCAAAAACGAGGATAAGTTCATTCCCCCGACACCGGTCGAAACCAAGCAGCCGGTCGATATCGACTACCTTAACGATGTCGTAGACTTGGATAAAGACCAATTGGAAACGGATGAACCGCTCCTTGATTTGGACGAATTCGATGTTAAATACATTGTAACATCTCCTGCCCAAGATACCTCGACGATGATTAATATCAATTACATGACGAAAAACGCGCGTACCAGCGTCGAATACACCAAAGCAGAAGATTCGGAATTTTCTTCCGTTACCAAAGTCACCGGAAAATGTTATCCTTTTGAAGAAACGGAACTCGTCGATGGCGAGATTTTTGAAAAACGCAATGTCTGCCGGGTGACAATCAATAATTTGACGCCGAACACGAAATACATGTATCGGGTAAACAAAGGCAACGATACCTATTCCGACCCTTATTATTTTACCACGAGCGGCAATGGGGATACCACCTCTTTTCTGTTTATGTCCGACAATCACTATTACCACGGTTTCGATGGTGCCGAAGTCAATGAAGACTTAATCCAAAAAGCTTTGGAAATCCAACCAAACCTCGATTTCTATTTTACGACCGGCGACTGGGTCGACCGCGGTGGTGATTCGCGTGATTGGGACAAGTTTTTCCAAAAAGCCGAAAGCCTGAAATACATGCCTTACACGGGGGTTCCGGGAAATCATGAATATTATGATGCGGAGAGAATCGGGAATAAGATTTATGCGGCGCATTTTAATAATCCGCGTAACGGTGTCGACGGTTTTAAGGGCGTAAGCTATTACTTTGTTCACAACGACACTTTGTTCATCCAAATCGATACCCAATTTAAATACAACCACCAGGCTCAGCTGGAATGGCTCGAAAGAATAATCTATAACAACCCGACCAAATATGTAATCGTGGGAACTCATCCGCCTTTCAATCTCGACAATACCGACCACGAAAAAGGCTTAGTCCGCGCCATGGAAAAAATGGGCGTGGATTTGGTCTTGTCGGGACACTATCATTCCCACCGCTATCAGGCCAATCAATGGGGAGGAGCACCTTCTTCCAATCCGCTTCTTGGCGTCAACTACTTAAACGGTACCTATAGCGGAATCAAAGGTAAACCCGCAGACGCCGACCCTAAAACCTATGCCCGAGGTTATATCATCGATATAACCGACGAAAAAATAACCATCCGTTATATCGATGCCAACGGAAAAGTCTATAACACTTACACCATCAACAATAAGCGGAAATCACCGAAGGAAGGAGCCACCAAGCAAGAACTGCTTGACTCCATCACCGATACCTACGATCCGGAAAAAGCTACCTTAACCTTCGGTTGGAGCCCGAAATTCTATCGCAATGTCAAATACATGAAAGTCCAGGCCAATTACCGAAATGTGGAAAGCGAATATATCTTCTTTCCGACACCAGGTTACACTTCCTACACCGTAAGCGGGATTGATCCGGATTTGGATTATTCTTATACACTGACCCTGTATTTCGAGGACGGTTCGACTCTGGCCAAAACCTTTTTCCTGGAAAGCGATGCCGTCGATGTAAATCCGCAAGTTACTGAAATCACAGCAACTTCTGCCAAACTATCCGTCGACACCCCGCCTGACCGCTACCGCTACATTGTACGGGCTTATGAAGTATATTTGAACGGGGAACTGCGCGCGGTCTTCAATGCGCTGGATGCGGATTTCCGACCGGTTACATCGACCGTGCTCACCCATTTAAGCAAAAATACCGATTACGAAGTGGTCGTCAAAGTATACGGCCGCGACGGTTACATGTACCACGCGACTACCTCTTTCAAAACTTCGAAATAAAAAACCCTCGGAGGGAACTTTCGGTTCCTTTCGAGGGTTATTTTTTTTATATTAGTAATTGGTTGCGCGGACTTCAAAGAAGGCTTGAGGATGAGCGCAAACCGGGCAAGCTTTCGGAGCGGTTGTGCCGATATGGATGTGGCCGCAGTTCCGGCAAACCCAAACAGTTACGCCTGCTTTGGCAAATACTTGCGCTGTTTCGACGTTTTCCAATAATTTGAGATATCTTTCTTCGTGGGTCTTTTCGACTTCAAGCACACCTTCAAATAATTTGGCGATTCTGGTGAACCCTTCTTCGTGAGCTACTTTGGCAAATTCCGCATACATTTCGGTCCATTCGTAGTGTTCGCCTTCGGCAGCCGATTTTAGGTTTTCGGCGGTTGTGCCAAGATATCCGAGTTCTTTGAACCATAATTTGGCGTGTTCTTTTTCGTTGTCGGCTGTTTCCTGGAAAATAGCCGCAATCTGTTCATATCCTTCTTTTTTCGCTACGCTGGCAAAATAAGTATACTTATTGCGAGCTTGCGATTCGCCCGCAAATGCAGTTAAGAGATTTTTCTCAGTTCTTGAGCCTTTTAATTCCATTTTATTTCCTCCTTTTCAATTTCAAAAATATCATACCACAAATACCAAAAACTTGCAAGGAATATAACCGGGTTTTGCTTATAAGAACCTTGCTTTATTTTTCCCTTTTTTGCTTCTTCAATGCTTTTTCAATATTTTCTTTTACCCGAAACTCAACGATTTTTTTAATCAAATCCAAAGGCAGTTCCGCTTCATATGGAAAACGGATGGTTCCTTTGGAAGTATCGTAAGCTTTCAGTTCGTCGGAAAACTTTTCCACCCCGCTCGGGGTAGGATAAAAACCGATGTGGTTAAGGGTTGCGGAAAAATGCACCAAATTGCCGTACAAATAAAACGTCGGCATTTGGTAGCTTATTTTCTCGCTTGCTTCGGGTGCCGCTTCCTTAATTGTCTTTCGCAAAAGTCGCAGCTTTTCCTGAACCGAAGGCGGAAAACGTTCGATATATTCGTCGATGGTTTGCGGAAGGTCGGTTTTGTTCATATATATAATCCTTTCTTTTTTGCTGAAAATAATCAAAGGTTACCGTTTTTCATTTTAAAAAAAATCGGTCCCTGGGAGCCATCAGGCTATTTCGATTATTCTCATTCCTGCTTTGGTAAATGACGGTTCTTTTGTCCATGCAATTATAACTTTAGAAAAACCGTTTTTTAGTTAGGAGCGGAAGATAATTCCCGATCGAGTGTAGCTTCTTCATCAATACTCCTGCACACCGCAAATTTATAAAATCAATATTTGACTTGGCATCTGAATCAACTATGTGTTGGAACAAACCTTTTAACAAGACTGATTAATCTGACCTTCTGACACCGGTTATTTTTTATCTGGAGTACCGATTTCCTTTATTAATTTGTCGAAAAGTTTTTTCGATTAATCGCAAAAAATCAACTCTTACCATTATTATACCACGCCCTATTTCGAAAACGATAAAATTTTTTATTTTTACGGGAGAGAATTTTTCTGATGTTTTAAAAACACCCGCAAGAATTACCCCACAGGCAAAAAATAAAAAAAATTGAAACTTGCTGAAGTGGTACAATAAAAGTAGAC
>DCTZ01000020.1 GCA_002329485.1 Caryophanales bacterium UBA1427
GTGGTCCTCACCAAGCCGTTGTACGTTTATTTGGAGAAAATCAATATCGGAGAAATCATCAAACGGGTTGAAACAGAAGAAGACGAAGAATAAGAATAGGTACCTTAAAGGGTACCTTTTCCAATTAGTAAAACGCTTTTATTTTTGCTTTCCTTATGGTACAATATTCATATATATTTTAAAGGAGAGATTAACATGCGAACGGTCCTTGGTATCGAAAGAATCGATGAATTCAAAGAGGTGTTTAAGGGAAAAAGAGTCGGGTTATTGACCAACCCCACGGGAATTGACAGCGGGTTTAATCCATCGATTGCGCTTTTTTAAAAAAAAACTGCTTTGGTGGCCCTGTTTTCGCCGGAACACGCCGTTCGGGGCGATGTGCAAGCCGGGGTTCATGTTCCTCAATATCTCGATGAAATCTATCAGCTCCCGGTTTACAGTTTATACGGACAGACCCGCAAACCCACCAAAGAAATGCTTGAGGAAATCGATGTGTTTGCCATCGATATTCAGGATGTTGGTTCGCGTTTTTATACCTATATTTATTCCATGGCCTATATTATGCAAGCCTGTCAGGAATTCGGCAAAACCGTGGTGGTCTTTGACCGTCCGAACCCGATTGGGGGAGAAGCCGTGGAAGGTAATATTTTGGACTTGCGGTTTCGGTCCTTTATCGGCTATTATCCGATTGTGCAGCGCCACGGCATGACCATCGGCGAAATTGCCAAAATGTTCAACGAAGAATTCGGCATCGGATGCAATCTGACAGTTATTCCGATGCTTAATTGGAACCGAAAAATGTTTTTTGAAGATACGAACCTTCCTTGGGTTTTTCCTTCTCCGAATATTCCCAAAGTCGATACGGCTTTTGTCTATAATGCCACCTGTATTTTTGAAGGTACCAATGTTTCGGAAGGACGGGGCACCGCGGTTCCGTTTGAAATAGCGGGGGCGCCGTGGGTAAAACCGGAAAAACTGGCGGATGCCTTGAATTCCTACCGACTTCCGGGCGTGCATTTTCGTCCTTTATACTATACTCCGACTTTTTCCAAATACAAAGACGAACTCTGCGGCGGCGTTTTTGTCCATGTAACGGACCGAAACAGTTTTTTGCCGGTCAAAACAGGTTGGACGATGCTTGAGGTCATTCTGACGATGTATCCCGACCATTTTAAAGTATCGCCGCCTTACACGGAAGGACGTCCGTGCATGTTGGAATTTAATACCGGCTGCGACTATATCAAAAACCGTACCAAGTCTTTGGCGGAACAGTGGGAAATTCTGGATAAGGATACACTGTTTTTCCAAAACCAAAGAAAAAAATATTTGCTGTATTAGGGGGAAGATATGGGAAAAATAATTAGTGGAATCTCGGTCTATTTGGGACTCGAAGATTATCCCCTTTCAAAAACTTTGGATTATCTGAAAGAAGCGAAAAACTTAGGCATTACCACGGTTTTTACTTCGCTTCATATGCCGGAAGCCAAAATAGATGATGACTGGCAGGAATTCTTGAAAGCAATCGACGAATTGAATCTGAAACTCATCATCGACATTTCCCGTCCGGTTTTTTCGCCCGCTGTGCTTCCGAAAAATATATATGCGCTCCGTTTGGATTGGGGCTTTACCGACGAGGAAATCGTCAAATTGACGCATGAACTTCCGTGTTTAATCGAACTCAACGCTTCGACCATCGACGAAGAGCGGATGACTCGTTTGGTTGGGATGGGCATCAAGATGGAAAAGGTCCGGGTCAGTTTCAACTTTTATCCCAAACCTTATACCGGCATGACCATCGAAGACGTGGCCAGGTGCACATCGTGTTTCCACGGTTACGGAATCAGCGTATTGGCTTATGTTCCGTCGCATCACGGCAAACGTCCGCCTTTATATTTGGGCCTTCCGACCGTCGAACGCCATCGGCAAATACCTTTGGAAATTGCGGTTACGGAACTTGCCATCGTGGGAATCGACGAAATTGTTTTCGGGGATGCCTTTGCTTCGAAAGAAGAATTGCTGAGGCTTGGCAGTTTCGACCCTTCGGTAATCAATATCCCGATTTCCTTAAAAGAAGGTATTACCAGCGAAGAGTTGGAAATATTAAGGACCCTTCACCGTTCCCGAAAAGACCAAAGCCGCTACATGATCCGCTCCAGCATTACCCGCGGAAAGATCATCAAACCGAAAGCACCGACCGCGATTAACACCCTTGATGTAACCATCGACAACGAACGGTATTTGCGCTATCAGGGCGAAGTTGGAATCATGCTTGAACCGCTTCCTTCAAATCCGGCCGTCAATGTCGTGGGAACAGTCAAAAAAGAGGCGGAGTATATCGTAAAATATCTGAAACCCGGCAGTTGTTTCCGCTTTACTTGGGAGGAATAAGACATGACGGAAAAAAGTTTGCCGGTATGTTTTATCGGAGTGGATGCGGGGGGAACCAAGACCACGGTCGAAGCCTTTACTCTGGACCGACAGGTGATTACCTCGATACAGCTTGGGGTCGGTTCTTTTGCCAATTCCTTAAAAGAAGCTTTGCACAATATCGAAAACGGGGTACGCATCGTTTACAGTGATGTCAAAAACGAGTACACCGTCGGTTATATCGTAATCGGAGTCAGCGGTCTCGGCGCTTATTCCGAAGTCGAAAAACTGCACAAAGAATTCGAAATTCAGTTCAACTGCCCGGTGGAAATAACGAGCGACACAAGGGTGGCCCTTTATTCCATCACAAAGGGCGAAACGTCGGATGGGATAATTGCGGTGGCGGGAACCGGAGTAGCCGTTTTCGGCCAAAAAGGAAACCAAACCCAATTGATTGGGGGTTGGGGCTATCTTTTGCACGAAAGAGGTTCAGCCTACGCCGTGGTAAGAAACATTATTCTGTCGGCGATCAAGCATTACGAAAAAGGCCAGCCTTTGACCGAATTGGAACTTGCGCTCTTGAAAGAAATGGGCGTAAGCCGTTTGGTAGAAGTAAAACCGATCTTTTACCAACAAAACCATAAAGAAAAAATTGCCGGGTATGCGAGATTCGTCAAAGAAATGGCGCACCGGGGCAATCTTCAGGCAATCGAAGAACTGAAACAGGCGGGACGAGATTTGGCGGAACAGGTTCATGATTGCCAAAACCTATTGCAACTGGAACCGGGAACATTGCTCGGTCACCGCGGCGGGTTTTTTACCGACGCCGAATATATCTTTCAGGGTTTCAACGAATACTTGACCGCACACGGTTTGCATTTCAAAATTGTCGAACCCGAAGCCAATCCGATAATGGGAACTTTTTATTTGGCTTGGGAAGGTTATAAAAAAGAGTTGAATAAAAGATGAAACTTATAAATTTCAATAAAAATAAGTTTTTGGCCATCGGTTTGATGAGCGGAACTTCCCTGGACGGGGTAGACGTCGCAATCGGTGAATACGACTACGGTCAATACCGTTTGCGTTTCTTTCTGACTTATCCTTACCCCGAGGATTTAAAACATAGAATTCTTCAAAATTCCAGTCCTGCTACATCCGATGTTCAATCGATTTGCGGGTTGAACGTGGAAATTGCTTATATCTATGTCGATGCAATCAAAGAAGCCCTGAAACAGGCTGAAATCCCGCTGGAAAAAATCGCTTTTATCAGCAGCCACGGTCAGACGATCTGGCATAATCCGAATCAAAAAGACGGTCATGCGTCATCGACCATGCAAATCGGCGATGCCAATGTTCTATCATATGAATTCAACAAACCCGTCATCTATGATTTTCGCTTAATGGACATGGCAAGCGGGGGAAGCGGGGCACCGTTAATCCCGATTGTTGACCGAATGCTTTTTAATTCCGAAAAAGAAAACATCCTGGCAACCAATATCGGCGGGATTGCGAACACAACATTTTTGGGCAAAGACGGTACGGTGCTTGCCTTCGATACGGGTCCCGGCAATATGTTGATTGACGGAGCGATGCGGCTACTTTTCCGCAAGCCTTACGATTACGAAGGAAAAATCGCATCCGAAGGAAAAGTACTGAACCGGCTTTTGGAAAAACTTTTAAGCGACGATTATTTTCTGCTTCCTCCTCCCAAAAGCACGGGAAGAGAAGTTTACAACGAAAAATATCTGCAAGAGGCGATAGATTTCGGTTTGGCGCTTGAGGGCGCAAAAAAACGGGACATCATCGCCACTTTAACCGAATTTACCGCGCAAACGATAATCGACCAGCAGAAACGCTTTTTTCCGCCGACTTCCAAAATGATTGTTTCCGGGGGTGGAAGCAAAAATAAACACTTGATGAACCGGCTTCGGGAATTGTTTTCCCGCAGTGTTTTGACAAGCGAAGAATTGGGTATCAACAGTGACGCCAAAGAAGCCTTGGGCTTCATGATTTTGGGACACCTGCGTTTGTTGAACCGTCCCGGCAATGTCCCAAGCGCAACGGGTGCTAAAGAAAGTGTATGTCTGGGCAGCATCGTTTTGCCGCCGAAAGTTTAATAAAAAGGAATCGTGATCAATATGAACGTTAATTTAACCAATATCTCCACCGAACAAAGAAATCCAAATACGGTGGATATCGATTGCTTGAGTACTTTGGATATTCTGAAAAAAATCAACCATGAGGATAAACAAGTCGCCCCCTCCATCGAAAAAGCATTGCCCGAAATTGCCAAAGTGGTTGATCGGGCAGCCGAACGTCTGGCCGCAGGGGGAAGGCTTATTTATCTCGGGGCCGGAACCAGCGGCCGTATCGGAGTGTTGGATTCGGTGGAATGCCCGCCGACTTTCGGGGTCAGTCCCGAAACCGTCATCGGCCTGATGGCGGGCGGCATGAATGCTTTCCAAAAGGCCCTCGAAGGTGCCGAAGATTCGCGGGAACTTGCCGAAAAAGATTTGAAGGAAATTAATGTTTCGGGCAAAGATATCGTTATCGGCATCGCTTCGAGCGGACGGACTCCGTATGTTTTGGGGGGAATCGCCTATGCCAAAGAACAAGGCGCTTTAACCGCCTGCATTACTTCCAGCGCGAATTCGCCGCTCGAAAAAATGGTCGATTTGCCGATTGTCTGTCTGACCGGTCCGGAAGTAATTACGGGTTCGACCAGGATGAAATCCGGAACCGCGCAAAAAATGATCTGTAATATGATTTCGACTTCAACCATGATTAAACTCGGCAAAGTCTATTCCAACTTCATGGTTGATGTGATGGCGACCAACGAAAAACTGGTTGCTCGCTCTTTGAAAATCATTACCGATATTACCGGTTTGAGTTCAGGCGAAGCGGAAACGATGCTCAAAAAACACAAAACCATCAAAAAAGTTGTTTTCGCCTATTTGACCGGAATCGAACAGGACGAAATAATCGAACAATATCTAACCAAAAACCAAGGGCACTTGCGTAAATCAGTGGAGGATGCCAAATGCAATATGTTGAAATAAAAAGCAATGGTAAAATTTTGAGAGGTTTTTCGGAAATCCCGCAAACCCCCAAAGCTTTAGTAGTTATGTTTCACGGTTTTACCGGCCATAAGGTCGAAAACGGCTTTATGTTTAAACAGTTTGCCCAAACCTTGGCGAAAAACGGTTTTGCCAGTCTGAGAGTGGATTTTGCGGGGAGCGGCGACAGCGACGGCGATTTTAGGGATATGACGATTCTTACCGAAATCGAGGATGCCCATGCCATGGTGGAATATGCCAAAAAGATGGGAATCAAAAACCTGTTCCTTTTGGGGTTTTCGATGGGCGGAGCGGTCGCCTCGATGATTGCTTCCGATTATCTGAATGATTTGACTGGTCTGATTTTATTGGCGCCTGCGGGCAACATGAGCGATAAAGCCGGCGATTACGAAAAAAGATTGGTCCGTGTTTTTGAAGACGCTTTCGATATGGGCGGCTTTTTGTTGGGACAAAAATTCGTCGATACTTTAAGCAAGATGAATCTTTTCCAAAATGCCCCGAAATTTACCAAACCGGTCTTAATCGTGCACGGCGAAAACGACCAAGCCGTTCCTTTCGAAGTCGGAAAAAAATTCGCCGGCCTTTTCCCGCAGGCCGAATTTCATTTGATTGAGGGTGCCAGCCACTGCTTTACGACTTATCAGCACCGTCTGGAAGTTCAGGAAAAAATGATTGCTTTTATCGAGAAAACGGTAGGTAACTGATATGAAAATAGTTGTGTGTATTAAACAAGTTCCCGGAACGTCGCAAGTGCAGATCGATCCCGTAACCGGAGTTTTGATTCGCGACGGCCGAAATGCCAAAATGAATCCTTACGACTTATACGGTTTGGAAACCGCTTTGCGTCTGAAAGAAGAACACGGCGGAACCATTACCACCGTGGCCATGGGCCCGTTACCTGCGCTCGATGTATTGAAAGAATCGCTTTGGATGGGCTGCGACAATGCCGTTTTGGTCAGCGACCGCAAGTTCGGCGGTGCGGATGTCGTGGCAACCTCTTATACTTTGGCCCAGGCTATCAAAAAGCAGGGTGAGTTTGATTTGATTATTTGCGGGAAGCAAACCACCGATGGGGATACCGCCCAAGTCGGTCCGGAGATTGCGGAAAACTTGGGGATTCCCCATGTGGCTTACGTGGAAAAAATTCTGGAAGTCAAGGAAGATTCCGTGGTGGTAAAATCACTGCTTGACGATGTCACGATTGTAAGCGAAGTTAAATTTCCTTGCCTGCTGACAATCGAAAAAGGTTTTGTGACGCCCAGACTTCCTTCCTATAAACGGGGTAGAGAACTGGCCAATGTCGAAATCCCGATAATTTCTTTTAACGATTTGGAAGACCGAAACGAACTCCATTACGGACTCAAAGGGTCGCCGACCCAAGTTGAACGGATGTTTGCGCCGGAAAAGAACACTTCCCATACCAAAATAACCGGAACGAAAGAACAAATCGCTGAAGGTATTCTGAAAGCCTTGACAGAAAGAAAGTTGGTGTAAGCGATGGGAAAATTAGTGATTGACCAAAGTAAAGTTTCCAAAGATGTAGCCGACAAATTAATGAAACTTTGTCCGTTCGGCGGTTTTGAATACGACGGAAAAACCTTGGGCTTTACGGCCGGCTGCCGGGTGTGCAAACTTTGCGTACGCAAAGGTCCGGAAGGTGTCGTCAGATTTCTCGAAGAAGAGATTTCGGAAAGCCCGAAAATCAATAAAGCCGAATGGCGGGGTGTTGCCGTGTTTATCGAACACGACGAAACCAAAGTCCATCCGGTGTCGTTTGAATTAATCGGCAAAGCCCAGGAACTGGCGCAAAAAATCAACCAGGAAGTAATAGCCGTGTTGATAGCATCCCCTGAACAGGCCAAAGACTTTGAAAAACAAATCCTCTCCTATGGGGTGGACAAGTTATATATCTATGCCCATGACGTTTTTGCCAAATTTTTGATTGAACCGTACACTTCCGCAATGGCCGATTTTATTACCAAAATTAAACCGAACACCGTTCTTTACGGCGGAACGGCGCTCGGCAGAAGTTTTGCCCCGCGGGTTGCGGCACGTTTCAAAACCGGTTTGACCGCCGACTGCACCGTGCTCGACATGAAAGAAACCGGCGATTTGGTCCAAATCCGTCCGGCTTTCGGCGGCAATGTCATGGCCCAGATTATCACTCCGAACCATCGCCCGCAAATGGCCACGGTTCGCTACAAAATGTTTAAGAAAAAAGATCCGGTCGAACCCCACGGCGAAACTATATATATGAATACGGACAATGTCGACTTAAGCAGTCGCATCAAAATCCTCGATATCCACCAAAAACAAAAGAGTGCCGATATCAGCGAAGCTGATGTGATTGTGGCCTGCGGCAGAATCTTTAAATCCGAAGAAGACTTGGCGCTGGCCGAAGAACTTGCCCGACTTTTGGGCGGAGCGGTTGCGGTCACTAGACCTTTGGTCGAAGCGGGCATCAGAGATGCCAAATACCAAATCGGTTTGTCCGGCCGGACCGTCAGCCCGAAACTGATCATTACCCTGGGTGTAAGCGGAGCTGTGCAATTTACCGCCGGAATGAATTCCAGCGAAACGATTATATCGATCAATAAAGATCCGAATGCGGCGATTTTCGGCGTATCGCACTACGGGATTGTGGGCGATGTGTTTGAAATCGTTCCCGAACTCATCAAAAAGCTAAAAGCAGAACTTAAAGCAGAAAGGAATGTGGGGTAATGGAACAATACAATCAATTAACCGAAAAAGATTTAGCCTTTCTCGAAGCAATCGTCGGTCAGGACAGAGCTTTTACGGGGGAAGCCATCAGCCACGATTACGGCAAAGATGAACTAGGAACGGTTTCTAGGATGCCGGATATCGTGCTTCAGGTTACCAGTGCCTTGGAAGTGCAAAAAGTCATGCAATTTGCTTATGCCAATAAGATCCCCGTTACCGTTCGGGGAAGTGGCACAGGACTTGTGGGAGCCTGCGTTCCCATCTTCGGGGGAATCGTTTTGGATACGACCAAAATGAACCGGATTTTGGAATTGGACGAAGAAAACATGTGTCTGACCGTGGAACCGGGCGTGCTCCTCATGGATATTTACGAATACGTCGAGCCGAAAGGATATTTCTATGCTCCCGACCCGGGCGAAAAAACCGCTACAATCGGCGGCAACATCGCAACGAATGCGGGGGGGATGAGAGCGGTCCGTTACGGCGTAACCAGAGACTGGGTGCAGGCTTTGGAAGTCGCCCTTCCGAACGGCGAAGTCGTCGAGCTGGGACGCAAAGTCGTGAAAAACGCCACCGGTTATTCCTTGCTTGATTTGATAATCGGCTCGGAAGGAACCCTCGGCATTATCACCAAAGCGGTTTTGAAATTAACTTCCAAACCGGTTGAAGCAATCAGTATCATGGCACCGTTTGCAACACTTGACGAAGCGTTGAATGCCGTTCCGAAAATCATTCAATCCAAATCAAATCCGATTGCCATCGAATTTTTCGAACGGGTTACGGTGTTGTTTGCGGAAGAGTATTTGGGAAAGAAATTCCCGGATACGAAAAGCAACTACTATCTGCTCCTTACTTTTGACGGTATGACCAAAGAAATCGTGACCCAAGCCTATAAGGAAGCGGCCGATTTGCTATTGGACGAACTCGGCGCGCTGGATGTATTCATCGTCGATACCGATGAACGCAAAGAATCCGTTTGGAAAGCCCGGGGTGCTTTCCTGGAAGCAATCAAAGGTTCGACCACCCAAATGGACGAATGCGACGTGGTGGTTCCAAGAAGCGAGATTGCGAAATTCCTGAAGTACACATATACCCTTCAGGAAAAGCATGGTCTTCGAATTGCTAGTTTCGGGCATGCGGGAGACGGAAATCTGCACATCTATTTATGCCGCGACGATTTGAGCAAAGAAGAATTTGCCCGTCGGCTTGATTTGGTCTTTAACGACTTATACCGCCAGGCCAGCAAAGTAGGCGGCCTTGTCTCGGGCGAACACGGCATCGGTTTTGCCAAAAAGCAATATATGCATCAAACCCTTGGCGAAACCCAAGTCAAATTGATGCAGGGCATCAAAGATGTCTTTGATCCGCTTCATATTTTGAATCCGGGTAAAATTGTCTATTAATATCATTTTAAACATATATATTTTATGACAAAACAAAAAGGGGTTAATCGGCTGATTAACCCCTTAAAAAATAATTAGGAGAAAATATTACATTTTACAAATTTTTAACGCAAAAGACCCAAAGCCTTTTTGACTTTTGCGAGTTGTTCGCAAGCGATTTTGCTTGCTTTTTCTTTTCCTTGGGTTAGGATTTCGTCGAGCTCCGGACTGTTGTAGATTTGGGCAAAACGGGTTTGGAGCGGTTCCAATTCCTGAATAACCGCTTCGGCTACTCTTTTCTTTAATTCTCCGTATCCCAAGCCCTGCATTTGTGAAACGAGTTCGGGAATCGGTTTTTCGGTTAAGCACGAAAGAATCGTCAGGAGATTCGATACTCCTGGTTTCTTTTCCGGGTCGAAAGCTATTTGGGCCTCGCTGTCGGTTACCGCACTGGAGATTTTCTTTTTGATAACATTCGGCGGATCAAGCAGGAATACCGATGATTTGGTAATCGGGTCGGACTTGGACATCTTTTTGGTTGGTTCCTGAAGCGACATTATCTTGGCTCCGGTGGCAGCGATTTGCGGTTCGGGAATCGTGAATGTTTCGCCGTAACGGTTGTTGAATCTTTCCGCAAGATTCCTTGCCAGTTCCAAGTGCTGTTTTTGGTCTTCTCCGACCGGAACGATATCGGCGTTGTAGAGCAGAATATCCGCGGCCATCAAAACCGGATAAGTTAAGAGAGCGCTCGATACCCCTTTTTCCTGTTTGGCCATTTTGTCTTTGAATTGCGTCATGCGTTCCAATTCGCCGATATAGGCGATAGTTTCCAGCAAATATCCCAGTTCCGCATGCTCGTGGACTTCCGACTGGATAAAGAGAATGACCTTTTCGGGGTCAAGCCCTGCGGCGAGGTAGATTGCGGCGACCTTGCGGATATTTTCTTTCAGTTTAGCCGGTTCCTGGTAAACCGTAATCGCATGCAAGTCCGCAATAAAATACAAATACCTTGTTTCTTTTGGGTCGAGGGCATTTTGCATTTTGACGAAGTTTTTGATGGCTCCCAGATAATTGCCGAGCGTCAAATCGCCCGATGATTGAATTCCGGAAACGATAGTCTTCATTTTTTCACATCCTTCTTTATATATTATGGTGTTGTTTGAAATAGATAATAAAAAAAGTCCTTCTGCCAAAGGACGAATTTTTCGTGGTACCACCTTATTTCGGCAAAAATTCCCCGGTAGGGGATTTTTACCCTTTGTCTGCTTAACGCGCAGCTTACGGAAAAGCATTTCCTCTTTTCGCATCCCAGGTCCATTCGGTCGGGGGTTTAATGGCGTTTTCACTGTCTGCCACTCACTGGATAAACTTAACCTGACGTACTATTCCTGTTCATCTGCTTCGGGATTTGCTTACATTATACAAAATGTTTGTTAAATTGTCAAAAATAATACTAATTATTAAAAATCGTCCATTTTTTANNAAACGCTTTCCGCAATCGAAAACGAAAGAATAATGTCGAAAAATGCATGTAGCAAGCGTATACATTGGCTTTTTGTTAAAAAACCAGTTGACAACCAGAAACGATTTAGTATAATGTTAGCAACACGAGATAGGTGTTAAAAATAATAAATAGGAGGAAATATGAAGAGATTTTTTAAACTATTATTGATTGCTACGTTTGCATTTGCTCTTAGTTTTGGTCTAGCAAGCTGTGGCGGAGACGGTGATACCATATCGAAAGAAGAGTATGATCGGATTGTCGCAGAACTGGCCGAGAAAACTGCTGAGTTAGCTGCCTTGCAAGAAGACTCTGTGGCAAGTGCCGAGTTTAAAGCCAAAGTTCAGGAGCTGGCCGAAAAAGTAGCCGAACTGGTTGGTTTACAAGCAGAATTGAGGCTTTGCTTGAGGAAGTGGCCGAAAAGGAAGGCGCTATCAACGATGCGCTTGCTGTCATCAACAACTTAAAGACAAAACCTTTGAGTATTGTTTTGCCTGAAGGAGCAGAAACAATTGACGGTGCTTTGATTGTTGATATTGGTAAACCGGTAAAAGTTGAAGCCAAATTGGTCGAAACTTTCAATGTTTCGGAAATGGTAACTTTTTCTGCTCCGGATCCAACGGCTTTAAATTTCACATACGATGCAGAAGCCAAAAAAGTCGTTATTGATGGTTTGAAACCAGGCTTAATCACCGTTACCGTTAAGTTGTTCAATGAAGTCACAACAACACTTCGGTTGTTTGTTCGCGAAGAAGTACCAAATTTCGATGATACTGGTAAGACCAAAGTTGTTGTTGGTACGCCACAAATGAACGGTCTTTTCATTAATGGTTTCGGAAACAGTGCATACGACGTATCAATTCGCAACCTTATCCACGGTTATTCGACACTATGGACCGATCCGGGTGAACAATTCATTTGGGATACCGAAGCAGTGCTGGTTGCCGAACCTGAAACCGAATTGTTGCCTGCCCGCCAAGTTCCGGAAACAGTTCTTAAATTCGATGACGAAGGGGAACCTTAGGTGATGATTGCGATGGCTTTGGCCTGTCGGCCGAAGCTGTTGATTGCGGATGAACCGACCACGGCGCTTGACGTAACGATTCAGGCGCAAATCCTGAAACTGATGAACGAATTGAAAGAAACCTACAACACATCCATTATTTTCGTTACCCACGATTTGGGGGTTATCAACGAAATGGCGGATGATGTTGCGGTTATGTATTGCGGACAGGTTGTGGAAATCGCTCCGAAGAGCGTTATTTTTGCGGACAATCCGAAGTACTCCCATCCTTATACCGAAGGTCTGATGGCTTCGATTCCGCGTCTGACGAGCGATAAAGGAAGATTGGAAGTAATTCCTGGGTCTGTCCCTCATCCCCTTAATTTGCCTAAGGGCTGCAAGTTTGCGCCGAGATGCAAATATGCCACCGACCGCTGCCGGGCTGATGAAATACCGATGGTTGAAGTCGAACCGGGACACGAAGTAAGATGTTTATACCCTAGACGAGGTGAACGACATGAATAATACAGGCCAACCATTGATTGAAGTAAGAAAAATCAAAAAGTTTTTTCCTCTGAAAAAGACTTCGGTTTTTGACCGTCGCAATTTGTCGGTCAAGGCTACCGAGGATGTTACGCTGACAATTTACAAAGGCGAAACTTTCGGTTTGGTGGGCGAATCGGGCTGCGGGAAAACCACCTTGGGACGAGTTATTTTGCAACTTTATCCGCCGACCAGCGGAAGCGTCCTCTATTACGGTATCCCTTTGAGAGAACTGAATCCTCAGTATGTTATTCAGGAAATCAAAAAGCTGCCCAAATACCAGGCCAAAGCCATCAAGTCTTTCAACAAAACTTTTAAACTTGATCAAAAAATCGAAGAATTAAAAGCCAAAATGCACATTTTGCACGAAGGCGACGATTTGAATCTGGTTGAAGCAAGACGGGAAAGCATCAAAGCGGAGATTGCTTCAATCAAAGAAAAAATTGCGGAAACCAAACGGAATGTGGTGGCCAATCTTAACGACATTATCGAAACAATTGTCGACAAAGAAGCGGAAGAAGTGATTGAGGAAGCAGAACTTCTGATTAGGGACAATGTTCCCGTTTCCGAAGTTGAGGCGTTAATCGCAGGCGACCGCCGCTTTGCCATGATTTTAAAACCTTACGAACGTTATCTGAAACTTTTTGAAAAAGGGATTACCGATGAAAATTCCAAAGAACAATTCCAAAGAGCACTGGCCAATCTGAACAACCATTTGAACCGCGCCAAAGAAAAAGCATCAAATCACTTGTTAAATCAAAGAATTTTGGCTATTATTAAGATGGTGGAAACCGGAGATATCGATCCGATTACTTATTCCATTATCAAAAAACTTCCGTATTCCGAACCGGGCCGCTATAAACCGCTTTTCGGATTGGAAAAACAACTGGCCAAAAAAGAAAAAGAACTATCGGTGCTTGGCCGCGATTTGAAAAACGAAAAGAAATTGGCGAAGCTTCAGAAGAAGTCGACGGAATTCAAAAAAGAATCTTCCCGCCAGCTTCGCGAAGCAAGCAAAACGTGCGGTGCGCTTATTTTGGAAAAGGATATCGCCAAGATATCCGAGCTGATGTTGAAACGAGAAATGACCCATCGGGAAAATTGTGCCCTGAAACAAGAACTGAAAGCCTTGGAAGCTAGACTGAAGGAAGACCCGACAGATGCTTCCCTTGCTGGACTTATCGAAGAAAAAAACAAGCGCGTAAACCTGCTTGAAACTAGAATCGCCGATTTGACCAAAGAAATCGAATCCTATCGGGGTAAAGAAATCCTAAAAATAACCGAACGGATCGATGAAAAGTATGTCGAAAAACTCGACGGTTACCTGGAAACTGGCATCAATTTAACCCGTTTGACCAAAGAAGAAATGCGGGGTTTGAGAAGACGCCTGCAAATCATCTTTCAGGATCCGTACTCTTCGCTCAACCCGCGTCTTACCGTCGGTCAGACCATCGAAGAAGCGATTGTCGAACACGGCATGTTCAAAAAAGGAACCAAAGAACTGGAAAATTACGTCATCGACATCATGGGGCGCTGCGGTCTTGACCATTACATGATTCACCGTTATGCCCACCAATTCTCCGGCGGTCAGCGTCAGAGAATCGGTATTGCACGGGCCCTTGCCTTGATGCCGGAATTCGTGGTCTGCGACGAATCGGTCAGCGCGCTCGATGTTTCGATCCGTTCGCAAATTCTGAATTTGCTGGGAGATTTGAAACGGGAACGCAATCTGACGTATCTATTCATTTCGCATGACTTAAGCGTCATCAAATACATCAGCGATCGCATCGGCGTGATGTATCTCGGCAATTTGATTGAACTGGCCGAATCGGAAGAGTTGTACAAAAATCCGTTGCATCCTTATACCAAAGCGCTTATTTCCGCCATTCCGACGACCGACAATAATCCGAACAAACCGAAACGGATTATTCTCGAGGGCGATATCCCGTCAAATATCTTCCCACCTTCCGGTTGCAAATTCCGAACCAGGTGTCCGCTGGCTACCGAACACTGCGCAAAGGTCAAGCCGGAATATAAAGAAGTATCGAAAGGACACTTTGTGGCATGTCATTATTATGAAAAGACAAAAGAACTCGCTTAAAAAAAT
The DNA here is from genome assembly GCA_002329485.1 of Caryophanales bacterium UBA1427. GTDB lineage: Bacteria > Bacillota_I > Bacilli_A > ML615J-28 > CAG-313 > UBA1427. The sequence goes on from DCTZ01000020.1 coordinate 14,702, forward strand.
GACCAAAGAAGAACGGAAAGAATTGATGGAGCAATTAAAGGAAACTCCCCTAGAAAAAGGGGATTTCCTTGCGATGGTGATTGCCGCATTACTAACGTTTTTGCCGGTTCTTTTGATTTTACTGGGACTGCTCTTTTTCTTAATTTGGTTTTTCTTTTATCGATAATTAAAAAAAGGTGGTGAAAAAATGATAATCATAAAAAAAGCCTATCTATTGTCGATGGCGGATGTTAATTATGAATATCGCGATATTTTAATTGATAAAGGTAAAATTGTCAAAATCAGCAAAAACATCAATGTGGAAGATTATCCCGACGCCCAGGTCATCAAAGCGGTTGGCCGGTATGTAACTCCGGGAATCGTCGACCCTCATTGCCATGTGGGAATCATGGAAGAAATCTTCAAAGAAGGCAACGATACCAACGAAATGAGCAATCCGGTTACGCCGGAACTGAGAGCCCTTGACGGCATCAATCCGTTGGAACCAGCTCTTCAGGAACTTGTGACGCACGGTGTTACCTGCGTGCATGTGGCTCCGGGCAGCGCCAATGTAATCGGCGGCACAACCACGGTTTTGAAAACCCGGGGGAAGACAATCGAAGAAATGGCGATTGTTCCCGAAGCGTGCATGAAAATGGCTTTGGGCGAAAACCCAAAACGGGTTTACGGCGGACGCAATCAGACGCCGGTTACCCGGATGGCAACCGCGGCATTGATTCGCGAACAGCTTGAAAAAGCGCGCCGTTACCGGGCCAAAGTCAAAGAATACGAACAGGGGGTCAAAGAAGGCAGGACCGATGTCAAAGAACCGGAATTCAATCAAAAACTCCATTCTCTGATGCGCGTCTTTGACGGCATGCCGGTTAAAATCCATGCCCATCGGGCCGACGATATCATGACCGCAATTCGCATCATGGAAGAATTCGGACTTAAAGGCACTATCGATCACTGCACCGAAGGCTATCTGATTCCGGAAGCCCTGAAGAAACATAATGCCAGCTGCATTTTGGGTCCGACTTTATGCAACAAGTCAAAACCGGAAGTCCAGAACAAAGAATTCGAATCCGCGAAAATCCTTAACGACTACGGCATTCCGTTTGCCATCATGACCGACCATCCGGTTGTGGAATTGCAAAACACTTTGCTTCAGCTCGGCCGCTTTGTCAGAGCCGGTCTGCCGGTTTTGGAAGCTTTGAAAGCTGTCACCATTTCCTCCGCAAAACTTTCCTATGTCGACCATTTGGTCGGAAGTATCGAAGTCGGGAAGGATGCGGACATCGTAATTTGGAGTCACAATCCGTTTCATCACCTCGCTACCCCTAAACTTGTCCTAATCGACGGTCAAATTGTCCACAAAAAATAAATAAAAAATTGTCAAAAAAGATATTGCAAAAAAGCAAGAAATATGGTACAATAGGTACAGCGATTAGAAATAACACAACAATAGGAGGTGATCACTTGATTCAGATTTACACGACACCCAGTTGTGCTTCTTGTCGGAAGGCTAAGAAGTGGTTTGATCAGTACCAAATACCATATGCAGAAAAAAACATTTTCAGTATCAAATTAAGCAAAGAAGATATTTACCGGATGTTAGAAAATAGTGAAAATGGTTTCGAGGATATTATTTCAACTAGGTCAAAAGTCTTTAAAGAAAAACGCTTAGAACCAGATTTGATGAGCGTTCAGGAACTTGTTGAATTTATCATTGAAAACCCAAGCGTTCTCAAAAGACCGATCATTATTAATGAAAATGAACTTCAGGTTGGCTACAACAACGAAGACATTACCATTTTTCTCCCACCTAACTTAAGAAACAGAGAATGCTTCAGTAGCTTTGACAAAGAAGAACCGATTAAATCGGAAACGGATGATGATGAATAAATTTAAAAAAGTAAGGCCATAATTCCTTACTTTTTTTATTTTTTTTGAAATTTAATGCCAAAACATTTTTCTGGCCCTTTACTCGTTTTTTCTTAGAAAGTGGCTAATTCGGGCTGTTTTGGGCTTTATTTTGGATTCTGGAAGGAATTTTCCAAAAATTTTTTAAAAAACAAAAAACCCAACAAAAAGGATGTTGGGTTTATAATTGCCGTTTCAAAGCGTTGTAAGCGCGTTTGATTTTGGCTTCGCTCTTTTTGTAAACAATATTGAACTCTTTAACCAATTCAATAAATTCCCGTTTTCCCTGTTCGTAGGTCGTTGCTTCGTATTCCAATTCGTAATCCACTTCCCCTAAGTATTCGCATCTGTCAAGCGCTACTTTTCCTTTTCCGTAAGGGAAGAAGATTCTGAAAGTGGAAAGACTCATGAAATTGATGATTTCCTGACCTTTGATAACATCGGATATTTCGTTAAGAATCGCAGGTGATGGTATGGTTTTGGTGTTAAGCATCTCATCAAATTGTTCTTCCGTAATATTTTCGGTTATCTCTTGTTTGTTGTATCCTTTTTTGCGTTTCAAAGTCAATTCCAACTTGTTGTTTTCCCGGCGCCGAACGCGAAGGACAATTTCCGATGCCTTTAAGGTAAAACGAGGAGTATCGAAATAGTAATTGGTTTGTAAGTTGGACGGTGCATCCGAAAACTGTTTTGCCAACCGAGTGTACTCGGCTTTCGAAAGCAAGGTTTTAAATGTTACTTCTAAATCTTTTGACATAATTTCTACCTCGTTTAATTATTCTATTTTTAATATAACTTATTATACACATATCTGTTAAAAATGCAAGTAAAAAAGAGTTTTTTATGATAAAATTATCTAAAAGCGAGGTGAGCGGGATGATTTTGGAATTTATCGTCGAAGAGGATTCAATAGTCTTAAAAGACTATTTGGCTAAAATTCGGCTTCCCAGAAACTTTCGAAGTGGTCAAAACAAAGAGCATCTTTTCTTTTTTGTCAACAATCAGGAAGTCGCCAATTATTATCGGCTGAAAAAAGGCGATAAACTGGTAATCGTCGCAAGCGAAAAGGATAAAGATACAACCGTCAATCCGGTGAAAGACAATCTTACGATTCTTTTCGAGGATGAGTATTTCTTGATTGTGGAAAAACGCCCCGGTCTTGCCACCATCCCGACCAGAAAGCATTACAACCAATCCCTTGCCAATCACATCATGGCTTATTACCGGGAAAAAGGAATCGTTGCTAGAATCCATTTTGTCACCCGCCTCGATTTGCCCACTTCGGGAATCGTGATTCTGGCCAAAAACGGTTATCTTCATGCTTTGATGGAAAATGTTCCCCTTGTCAAAAAATATCTGTTGATGGCAGAAGGCACGCTTGAACAATCCGAAGGCGAAATTGTTTTGCCGATTGCCAAAGACGAAAACAGCACAATCAAACGGGAAGTTGATCCCGCAGGACAACTTGCCAAAACCAAATATCGGGTTTTGGCCCGGGAAGAAAACCGCTCCCTTGTGGAAGCGGAACTTTTGACCGGAAGGACCCATCAGATTCGCGTGCATTTTTCCCATCTCGGCCACCCGATTGTGGGCGATAAACTGTACGGAAAAGAAAGCGAAACGGGTTTAATGTTACATAGTTACTTTGTGGAATTCGTCCATCTGATAACTAAAGAAAGAATATCCGTCAGGTCTTATCCACATTGGTGGAAATCCCGCTATCCTCAAGCATGATATGGTCGATTAATCCGTAGGCTTTGGCCTGAACGGCATCCATGTAAAAATCGCGTTCGACGTCCTGGCAGATTTTGGCGAGGGGTTGATTGGTCAGTTCGGCCAACAGTTCGTTGATGATTTTTTTGGTCCGGTTGATTTCTTCGGCGACAATCAAAATGTCCGTTGCGGGTCCTTTTACTCCTCCCAGAGGCTGATGGATCATCATTTTGGTATGGGGCAAAACGTAGCGTTTGCCTTTGGCGCCGCTGGCCAGCAAAAATGCTCCCATGCTTGCGCAAAGACCCATACCGATTGTCACCACATCCGGTTTGATGTAACGCATGACGTCAAAAATGGCAAATCCCGAAGCCACATCTCCGCCGGGCGAATTGATGTATAAATAGATATCTTTGTCTTTGTCGACGCTCGTCAGAAAAAGCATCTGCGCAATCACGCTGCTTGCGACCCGACTGTCGATATTGCCGAAGATGAGCACGATTCGGTCTTGCAACAGACGCGAAAAAATATCGAACGAGCGTTCCCCACGGGGTGTTTGTTCGATTACGATCGGGGTTAAGTGCATATCTAATCCTCCTTTTAATCTTTTCTATTATAACAGAACCGAAAAGTCGAAAACCCCCTGAATTTGGTGGGTTTTTTCACTTTGGGCATAAACTATTACACATGCTAAACGAAAGGTTTTGGATATAATGATATTGATAAGGAGGTGATTAGATGTCCAAAAGAGTAATGCCCGGTTTTGACGAAATGCAACAAATGCCGTTTTCCCCGATGTTTCAACCTCAGCCTTTCATTGCGCAACAATCTTTCGGCCAAATGAGCCCTTGTTGCAAGCGTCCTCAATGCCCGACCATTTATAAGCAGTGTCCACCGATTTGCACGATGTCCACGCAGGTAATCGACCAATTCCATATTACCAAACAGCCTTATATCCACAACTTCCATACCGAAGTGGTACACCACCACATTACGGAAAACGAGTTTATTCCGACTTTCAGCTGCAGCGAAAAACATGTGATGGGAGGGACCAGACCCCCGTTTCGTCCGTTCGGTTTCTAAAAAAAGCGATTGATTGAAGGGTTTTTCGGAAATATTGATAGGAAAAGAGTGCCTAAGTTGCAAGTTTTCCTTATCAAAAAAACACATTGATTTGTGCAAATGTGTTATAATATACCAAAATCAATCATCAAATCGCTGATTAGGAAGAGATTCTTTGCTACAAATCATAGACAGGGAGAGTAAACCGCGACTGAAAGTTTACTTCTATGGTTTTTAGAATCGTTCACCCTATAGAGATGCCAATCCCATCCGCTTTGATCCAGCGTTATAAGGATTTCGAGGTGCAGTAAAATGTTTGGGTTTTACTGAATTAAGGTGGTACCGCGGAAAAAAGTTTTTTCGTCCTTAAGTAAGCTAATTACTTAAGGCTTTTTTTATTATCGGATTTAAAAAGACAATAAATAAATTGTTTTGGAAAGGAAGTAATGATATGGAATTGCATCAATTGTTACAGGAAGCAAAAGAAAGAATTGCTTTAGTCTCCACGCAAGCGGAACTAGGAGACGTTCGCGCCTTTTATTTGGGCAAAAAAAGTCCGCTTCAGGATTACATGAAACAAATGGCATCTCTGACTCCGGAAGAACGAAAAACTTTGGGAGCCCAGATCAACGCCTTTAAGAGCGAATTGGAAGATTTGGTGAACCAAAAACGCCAGGCCCTTTTGGATATGGAAATTGAAGCCCGCCTCAAAAAGGAAACCGTGGATGTCACGCTGCCCGGTTATGTTTTTCCGGTGGGAACGATGCATCCGTTGAAACAGATGATTCGTCGCGTCGAAGATATTTTCATGAGCATGGGCTACAGTATCAAAGAAGGTCCGGAAATCGAAACCGACCGGTTCAATTTCGAAATGCTCAATGTTCCGAAAGGACACCCGGCCCGCGATATGCAGGATACTTTCTACATTACCGAAAACCTACTTTTGCGTACCCAGACTTCGCCCGTGCAGGTCAGAACTTTGCTAGAAGCAAAAGGCGAACCCGTCAAAATCCTTTGCCCGGGAAAAGTGTACCGGCGCGACGACGACGATGCGACCCATTCGCATCAATTCATGCAATTCGAAGGCTTGGTTGTCGGTCCGGATATTACGATGTCCGATTTGAAAGGCACTTTGAGTCTTTTTATCAAGAAGCTCTTCGGTCCGGCCCGTGAAATCCGTTTTAAACCTTCTTATTTCCCGTTCACCGAACCGAGCGTCGAAGTCGACGTCAGCTGCTTTAAATGTGGGGGCAAAGGCTGCCCGATGTGCAAGCAAACTGGTTGGATTGAAATTCTCGGCGCCGGCATGGTTCATCCGAATGTTTTAAGAGCCGCCGGTTACGATCCGGAAAAAATGCAGGGCTTTGCTTTCGGCATCGGCATCGAACGGGTTACGATGCTTGCGCAAGAAATTGACGATATCCGTCATTTCTATTTGAACGACAAAAGATTTCTTCAACAATTCGAAAGGGGGAATAAATAATGATTGTCTCCTATAATTGGTTAAAAACCCTGGTTAAACTAGACGGCGTTACACCGAAAGATTTGGTGCGCGATATTTCATTGTATTCGGTCGAAGTGGAAGGAATCCATACTTTGGCTTCGGCCGAAAAATTGGTCATCGGCCATGTTTTGGAAAAAGTTGCCCATCCTTCCTCCGACCATTTGTCGGTATGTCAGGTCGATGTGGGCGATAAAGTCCTGCAAATCGTCTGCGGGGCACCGAATGTCGGCCAGGGCCAAAAAGTTATGGTTGTACTTCCGGGGGGACACGTGAGCGGCCATCCGATCAAAGAAGCCAAGATTCGCGGAGTCGAATCGTTCGGAATGATTTGTTCGCTTCAGGAAATCGGCTTGGAAGCCAAATATATCCCGAGCCAATTTGCGAACGGCATATATGTATTGCCAAGCGATGCGCCGGTCGGCGAGGACGCTTTGAAATACCTTGGACTTGACGACGTGTGTATCGAACTGGGACTTACTCCGAATCGCATGGATTTGCTTTCCATGGTCGGTGTTGCCCGCGATGTCAATGCCATCTATCGGCAGGGTAAAATTCCGTTTATGGAAAAACCGAAAGAAATTTCCGAAAAAGCGAGCGACCTAGTGGATGTAAAAATCGCCACCGACGGTTGCTATACCTATTATGCCAAAGTCATCAAAGACGTCGAAATCAAAGAATCGCCGCTTTTTATCAAACAGCGTTTGATTGCTTCCGGCATCAGACCGATCAACAATGTTGTAGACATCACCAATTACATCCTAATGCTTTTCGGTCAGCCTCTCCATGCCTTCGACCAAGCGAAATTGGGTTCGAAGATTTTGGTCAGAAACGCTTTTGACAAAGAAAAAATTGTCTCGCTTGACAATGTGGAAAGAACATTGTGCGAAAACGATATCGTGATTACCGACGGGGAAAAACCGGTGGCCATCGCCGGGGTAATGGGCGGACTCGATACCGAAGTCACCGACGAAACCAAAACGATTGTTCTGGAAGGAGCCGTTTTCAATCCGTTAAAGGTAAGAGCCACTTCCGGCCGTCTGGGCTTAAGAAGCGAATCGAGCGTCCGTTTCGAACGGGGCGTCGATTTGAACACAACCCTTCAAGCCATGGAATACGCCTGTTATCTGCTCGAAAAATATGCTTGTGGAAAGGTTTTGCAAGGATTTGCGCATGCGGGGATCGATTATGTTCCCGACAAAGTCTTTACTTTGACCGCCCGAAAAATCAGCTCTTATTTGGGTGTCGAAATCAAACCGGAAGTTATCGAAGATATATTGCTTCGGTTGGATTTCAAGGTAAAACGCACCGAAAACACTTTGGAGGTTAAAGTTCCGAACCGTCGTTTGGATATTACCGACGTGGTCGATTTGATCGAGGAAATCGCCCGGATTTACGGTTATCACCACCTGAAAGAAACACTTCCAGAAAGTGCGATTTACGGCGAAAAACTGCCGAATCAGGTTCGGGAACGCTTGATTGAACAGACTTTGATCAATCTGGGCCTAAACGAAACGATTACCTATTCCCTCGTTTCGCCGAAACAAAACCAGACTTTGCGGGTAATGGTTAAAGACGGTATCGAAGAAGTAAAACTGCTTCATCCGATGAGCGAAGAACAAAGTGTGCTGCGTTTGAGCTTGGCACCGTCCTTGTTGGAAGTCGCTAAATACAATTCCGCCCGCCAAATTACCGATTTCGCTTTCTTCGAAATCGGCAAACGCTACTATCAAATAAACAAAAAGCCGGTTGAGGAACGGTTGCTCGGAGGAATTTTAAGCGGTATCCACCGGGGAAAAACCTGGGATGCTTTTCCGAACAAACAAATCGATTTCTTCTATGTCAAAGGTCTTTTGGAAAACCTTTTTGGCAAAATGGGCATTAAGGTAACTTACGAACCTTTGCAGGATCAAGCCGAACTTCATCCGGGTAAATCGGCTCTGATGTTCTGTCAAGGCCAAAAAATCGGTTATTTGGGTGCCCTGCATCCGCGTTTTGCCAAAGCGAACGATTTGGACGATACATTTCTTTTCGAAATCGAACTCGAAAAACTGCCGCTCGAAGAAAAGCTGGTTCAGTATCACCCGATTGCGAAAGTTCCGACCGTCGAACGCGATTTGGCTTTTGTTACGGATATTGCGACACCGGTCGGCAAGATTATCGCTTCGATGCGTTCCGTCGATCAGGAACTGATCAAAGAAGTCATAGTCTTCGATTTGTACACCGGCGAAAATATCGGCGTCGACAAAAAGAGCGTCGCTTTCCGCGTCGTGCTTGCGCCTAAAGAAACTTTAACCGAAGATAAAATCCAAGGGGTCATGAAAAAAATCATCGACCGGGTAACGGATGAATTTGCTTTAACCCTTCGCAAATAAAATGCATATCGATGGGAAAAAACTGTCGAATTTAATATAATGGTATTGGGATGGAAGATATGTACAAATGGTTTGTTAATTGGTTTATCAAAAACAAAGATACCCACGAGAGCGCCGAAAAAAGAGCAAAAATCGGTTCTTTGGCCGGAACATTCGGAATTATTTCCAATACGGCCCTTTCGGTACTCAAAATGATTGTCGGACTGTTAAGCGGCAGCGTTTCGATTTTGGCCGAAGGAATCGACAATTTGACCGACGGAGCCTCGTCTTTGGTTACCATTATGGGTTTCCGCTGGTCGCAGGCTCCCGCCGACGAAGAACATCCGTTCGGCCACCAGCGCATCGAATACATCACCGGCTTGCTTATTTCGGTGGTGGTTCTGATGGTTGCGCTCTTCATGGGATACCGGTCGGTCTTGAGGATAATCAATCCGGTCGGCCTTGAGGTAAGTTACTGGACGCTTTTGCTGCTCGGGTTAACGATTTTGGTTAAGCTGTACCAGGGAGGTTTTTATCGCTACCTGGCCCGTCTGATCAATTCGGAAACCTTGGTTGCCACCGCGACCGACAGTTTCAATGACAGTATCCGCACCGCAGCGGTTATTATCGGCACGGCAGTTTACCTCTTAACCAAAGAAAAAGTCAATCTTGACGGTTATTTGGGTCTCATCGTGTCGGTTTATATTCTGTTTTCGGGTATCAAGCTGCTGAAAGATACGAGCACGCCTTTAATCGGCACCTTCCCGGACGACGAATTGATTAAGCGGTTGGAAAAACGGTTTGCCTCATACGAAGGAATCATCGGTTTCCACGATTTGGTGGTCCACAGTTACGGACCGAACCGAATCTATGCCACGGTCCATATCGAAGTGCCGAGTACCGAAGATATCATGAAAAGCCACGAACTGATTGACCAAATCGAACGGGACATTGCCCAAACGGAAGGCATCAATCTGGTGGTCCATATGGACCCCATCGACCAAAACGATGAATTGACCAACCGCTTATATCAGGAAGTCAAAGATTTGATTGCCCGATTCGACAGCCTTTTGTCCATTCACGATTTTCGGGTAATCACGATGAGCGACCGGAAAAACATCGTTTTTGACGTCGTTTGTCCGCCCAATTACCGATTAACAACAAAAGAATTGAAAAACCAAATCAAAACGCTCATTGTCGAACATGACCCGACACTTAACCCGATTATCCAAATCGATCAATTCTATGTCCATTCCAATATCAAGGAGGATTAATATGATACAAGTTGGAACCAAAGTAAAACCTTTTACTTTATGCAATCAATTCAACGAACCGGTAAGCTTGGACAATTTCCATGGCTTAAAAAAAGTGATTTATTTTTACCCCAAAGACGATACTCCGGGCTGCACCGTGCAAGCCTGCACGTTCGGGAATCATTACGAAAAATTCAAACAAAACAACTGGGTCGTAATCGGCATCAGCAAAGACTCCGTCAAATCCCATGAAAAATTTGTCAAAAAATACAATCTGCCGTTTATCCTTTTGGCCGACCCCGATTTGGAAGTTATCAACCAATTCGGTGTCTATCAGGAAAAAACGATGTACGGAAAAAAAGTTATGGGAGTGCGCCGTTCCACCTTTGTGTTGGACGAAAACGATGTCGTTATCAAAGTGTTTGAAGATGCCAAACCGGATACCAATGCGCTCGATGTGCTGAACTTCCTGGAAGGAACTGGCCAATGATTTTCGAAAACTCCGCTTGGCTTTCCTTTTGTTGCTAGGTCTTTTTCTCGTCGGTTGTACGGTTATTCCGGTCGACCAAGGGAAAGACCCGAATCCAGGCGACGAAACTTTTGACCCGGACGACGATTACGATAAACTGACTCTCGACGAAATCAAAGCCATTATTAAAGCGAAAATACCGGAAATTGCTCCCGAAAAACTTTATTTGCCGATCGGCATCAAAGATAGCAGCGCCTCGATATCTTGGCGTTCCGATTCGGAACAAATCGATATCATATCCGGCGAAGTGACCAAGGGTGCAAAAGACACCGTCGTCATTTTGACCGCCTACATTAGGTTCCATGATCAAACTTATGTCATGGATATTCCGATTACCGTGAAAGGAGTTGAATTAAGACCGTTGAAAACCAAAAATGTAATTTCGGGGTATTTCTTTGATAGCAAATATTTTGCCATCTCCGACGAAATGGCCTCGCAGATTGACGTAATAAACTATTCGTTTGCCACAATCGATAAAACAACCCACAAGTTAAACCTTAACGGCTTATACCATCTGTCCGAAGTGCTGGCCCTAAGGGAAAAAGGCATCAGAGTCACGCTGGCAATCGGAGGCTGGGGGGCAGACGGTTTCAGCCAGGGCGTAAGAACCAAGGAAGCAAGGGAAACCTTAATCAATTCCATCATGGAAACCCTCAGAAAGCATCAGTTTGACGGAATCGATTTGGATTGGGAATACCCGACAAGCACGGTTGCGGGAATAGCTGCCCATCCGAGCGACAAAGCCAATCTGACGCTGTTTGTTCAGGAATTGCGTCAGGCGATGGACAGTTATCGCGACGATTTATTGCTTACGATAGCGGTAATCGGCGGCTCAAGCGCTTCGTCTTTCTACGATATCCCGGGACTTGTGCCTTATATCGATTTCTTCAACATTATGACCTATGACGGCGGGACCGGCACGGTTGCGAACCACCATACCAATTTGCGACCTACCGCAAAACAGAACACAAGCGTGGTTAGCGCAGCCAATGTCTATTTAAGTCTCGGCGTTCCGAAAGAGAAAATCGTTATCGGCGGTGCGTTCTACGGCCATCGCAAAACTTTCACAACCGTTTTCGACGGTATCCTGTATTCGCCGACTACCCCAAGCGGAACGCTTGACTATACGACAATCAAAAATACCGTCTTAACCGATCCGTCCTACCAATATTATTTTGACGAGGAAGCCCAGGCTCCTTATCTATCGAACGGCACTTACTTTATCAGTTACGACGATCCCGTTTCGATTGCTCTCAAAGCCCAATATGCCAAAGACAATTCCTTCGGCGGCATGATGTTTTGGGAACTGGGCAGCGATAAATCCGGCGAACTTTTGAACGCAATTTATCAGGTTTTCAAAGATTAACCCACAAACCGTTGATGATTTCATCAGCGGTTTTTTTAAATAAAAGCAAAAAACACCGGTCGGGTAAACCGGTGTTTTTAATTCAGTTATTCGAATTTTACTTTTTGTTCGTATTCCGCAAGCCATTGGTCCAAAACGGAAACAATTTTTTTGACGGTGCCGTCTTCAAACGGGTTAAGGAGATTACCAATCTTTAAAAGGTTAAGGAACGAATCGCTGCCGCCTGCGCAACACAACCGATAATAGTCCTGCCATGCTTTTTCGTGGTTTTGGTGGTCTTTTATCCAGAATTGGTGGGCGCAGACTTGGGCTAATGTATAATCGATGTAATAGAACGGTACCTGGAAGATATGTCCTTGACGGAACCAGTAACCGCCGCGGTTCAGGAAATCGACTTCGTAGATTTTGTAAGGGAGGTATTTTTCTTCAATTTTGCGCCAAGCGGCTTTTCTTTCTTCAGGGGACGCTTCCGGATTCTCGTAAACGAAATGTTGGAACTCGTCGACCGCAACCCCGTAAGGGATAAAGATCAAAGAATCCGCCAAATGGCTGTAATAGTATTTCTTGGCGTCTTCTTTGAAGAAGAGTTCCATCCACGGCCAGGCGAAAAACTCCATGCTCATGGAATGGATTTCGGCAGCTTCCATGGTCGGCCACATGTAATCAGGGATACCGATGTTCCGGCTGGAAAAAACCTGGAATGCATGTCCGGCTTCATGAGTCAAAACATCGACATCGCCGGAAGTGCCGTTGAAATTGGCGAAAATAAACGGCGATTGGTATTCCGGAATATATGTGCAGTAGCCGCCGCTTTCTTTGCCCGGTTTGGCATCGAGATCAAGCAGTTCTCGCGATGTCATGAAATCGATGAAATCGCCGGTTTCTTTGCTCATTTCGTGATACATCTTTTTAGCCTGTTCGACGAGCCACGGGCGGTCGCCTTTCGGGGTAGGATTGCTCGAAAGAAAACTTAAGGCCAAGTCGTAACTCTTCAGATCCGGGATGTTCAGCCGTTTGGCTTTTGCAGCGATTAACCGTTTGACAACCGGAACGACGTCCTCGTAGACCTGTTTACGGTAATTGGCCACCATTTCGGCATCGTAATCGGTGCGCGACAAACGGTAATAGCCCACTTCCACGAAGTTTTTGAAACCGAGTTTTTTGGCAATACCCGCTCTGACCTTGACAAGTTCGTCATAGATTTCGTCAAAAGCTTTTTCGTTTTGTTCGTAGAAGTCAGCCACCGCTTTTTCCGCATCCCTTCTGGTATTGCGATCGGGATCCTGCAGGAACGGACCCATTTGCGAGAGGTTGTAGGTACCGCCTCTAAATTCGATTTGGGCGCTTGCTTTCAGCTTGTTGTACTTGGTTACCAATTTGTTTTCCTGTTGGAGATCGGGGATGATTTCCGGTTTGAATACTTTCAATTGGACTTCGACCATTTTGAACAGATGTTCGCCCAGGTGTTTGACCAGTTTTTCTTTGTGGGGGCTTTTAACCAATGCCTGCAACAACTCATTTTGATAGCCTTCGTAAACCGGACCGTTTTCGTCGAAAAAGGCACGTTCGGTTTCGTAAAACGGATCTTGGGTGTTGATGCTGTTGCGGATGGAACAAAGCGTGGACATTGTATCAAAATGGGCCCGTACTTTGTTGAGTTCATCAATGGCTTTGACCGAATCGACCTTAGGATTATCGTCGGACAAAATGGCAATCGTTTCTTCAAACTTTTGCTTTACTTTTTCCAAATCGGGACGGACGTACTGATAATCCTTAAATGTAATGGTAGACATTATCTTCAACTCCTTACTTTTTTTAATTACCAATAGTATACAAGAATTTTTTTGTTTTGGGGAAAAATTGGCTTATTTTTTTAAAAGGATTTGTCTGACATGTCTAAGTTATTATTCGGAGAATGAAAAAGATAAAATTTTTTTCATAAATTATTACCATCTTCGTTTTCCTTGTGGTATAATAAAAAAGCTTGCAATTTTTAGATTTTCATTTTTAAAGGAGGAATGCAAAAATGGAAGCAACCATCGTAGTAAAGGATTTGAGGAAAACCTTCCGTCAATCGGCCAAACAAATGAAAATCAACCACTCGAAAGAGAAAATCAAGGTAGCGGTTGACGGAATCAGTTTCGAAACCTTTCCCGGGGAAATTTTTGGCTTGCTTGGTCCAAACGGCGCCGGAAAAACGACAACGCTCCGCTGCATCGCCACGTTGATTCGTCCCGATTCCGGAGAAATCAAAGTTAAGGGAATCGACGCTTCCGACGAACTCGCTATCAAAAAATCGATTGCTTTTTTGACCAACGAAATCCGTTTGGAAGACCAAATGACGCCAAACTATGCTTTTGATTATTATGCCCGTTTTCACGAAATGCCGCAAGAATTGATTCATGCCCGCAGAAAAGAACTGTTCGATTATTTCGGCATCAACGATTTTTCGGAAGTCAAGATCGGGGATTTGTCAACCGGGATGAAACAAAAAGTTTCGATTGCGGTTTCGCTTGCCCACGACCCGGATGTCATCATTTTCGATGAACCGACCAACGGCCTCGATATCCTCACCGCAAAATCCGTTACCGATTATCTCAAAGAACTGAGCCGTCAGGGCAAAACGGTAATTATCAGCACCCACATTATGGGCTTGGTCGAAAAATTGTGCGACCGCGCCGGTATCATCATCAACGGCAAAATGGTTATGTGCGATACCGTCAAAAACGTTCGCGCCCTCAGCCCGACCAATGATTTGGAAGATGTCTTTTTCGAAATTTACCAAAAAGGAGGCTTAACCGAATGAAACACGCGCTGAACATCGTACGCAAAGAACTCGACAAAATCTTTCGCAATCCGCGGTTAATCTTTTCCACCTTTATTTTACCAGGCCTGTTGATTTTCGTGATTTACAGTGTGCTCGGAAAAACCTTAAACAGCCAAGTTCAAAAAGCCAACGAACATATGAGCAAAATTTATGTCGTCAACGGTCCGGACAGTTTTTATGCGGCGCGGGATCTTTACGACAGTCTTTCGGAAGCCGATCCGGAAACCTATTATAAATTGAATGCGGATTTTATTCCTTTTGACCCTTCTACGATCGAAGGTAATCTGCCGCTTAAAGATTACCTTACTGGTCTTGTGGATGAAGGTCAGGTTGACGCTTTGGTTTCGTTTGAAGCCGACTTCAAAAACAAAGTGGAAGCCTTTCTGAATAAAGAACGCGACACCGCTCCGGAAGTCTTCATTTACGCCAATTCCACCATCAACAATTCTTCGGTCGCATTGAGCAAAATCAATACTTTGCTGGGACTGATGAATTCCACCAAAATGGCCGAAATCGGCAATCCGCCGAGCATCTATACCGGTATTCCGGTTGAACTGGCCAGCGAAGAACAAACCTCCGGTCAGATGATCGGAATGTTGTTGCCGATGCTGATAACGGTTTTCGTGTTCGCCGGAGGAATTTCGGTCGGAGCCGACGCGATTGCGGGGGAAAAGGAACGAGGAACCATCTCCACCTTATTGATGGCACCGGTTTCCAAAAGTTATATCGTAATCGGCAAAATCATTGCTACCATCATCATAACCGTGCTTTCTTCGCTCGGATCGTTTGTCGGTGTCATCGCCTCGTTCCCGAATGCGAAAGAATTGTTCGGCAACGTGAACATGATCAGTTACGGTTTTGTCCAATACGTGCAGATTTTCACGGTCATCATTTTGATTGCTTTAATCGCTTCGAGTTTCTTTTTAATCGCTTCGGCGATTGCCAAGAGCACGAAAGAAGCAACAATGTATGCCACTCCGGTTTACATGATTGCCATGGTTACCAGTTATTTTCCGATGTTTACCGACAAACTGCCGAAAGAAGCCGGACCGTATCTGATTCCGATTTACAATTTGATTTTGGGCTTGAAAGGAATTCTTTTGTCCAATTTAACGACGCTCAATTTCTTCCTGATTGTTGGTTCGACTTTGGTTTATGCGGTTTTGCTTTTGAATTTGGTCAGGGTCCTTTTCAAGAGCGAACAGCTGATGTTCCAAAAGTAAACAAAAACAGTCCGATTGCGGACTGTTTTCTTTTTTTGTATATTTGTCAGCGGTAATAATCCAAAGGCGACAAAACCGATTTTTTCGGTTCGAAGTTACCCGAAAGCAGGTACTGGTAAATTTCTTCGACGATGACATTGGGTGTGGAAGTTCCCGAAGTAAGATAAATGGTATCGTACAGGACTAAACTTTCAAACGGCAAGTCGTCGAGGTGTTCCACCAGACATACGTCTTGACCGCTGAAACGTTTGGCGGTTTCCGAAAGTTTTCTGGTGTTGTTGCTAATAGGATCGCCAACGATGACAAACAGGCATTTTTGGCCGCTTTCCTTGGCTTCCCCCGCAACCTTTCGCATTACTTCCTGGCGGATTTTGGTAGCGTAACAGACTTTGTCCATTATGACGGTTTGGGGGTATTTCTTGGCAACAGCTGCTTCCACGGCTTCCATGTTGAATTTCGACATCGTCGTTTGGTTGGTTAAAGCAATTTTTGGGTTTTGTATTTCCAGTTTTTCGATATCGGACAAATCTTCAATCAGATGGACTTGAGGACTGATCGACAGCGCCGCTTCCGTCTCCGGATGGGTCGTTTTGCCCAGATAAATGATATCGTAGCCGTGGGACAAATATTCTTTAATCATTGAAAACGATTTGCCGACAAAAGGGCAGGTAGTATCGATGATATGCAAACCTTTGTTTTGGGCTTTTTCTTTGATTTTGTCATCAATGCCGTGGGCGGTAAAGACAACCGTTCCTTCGTTGATTCGATCGATGACAGCTTCCTTGTTTCGGTCCTCCTCGATGATAAAACCGTTGTGCGTCAAAAATTGTTTGACAAAACGGTTGTGAACAAGATTGCCGATTAAGTACCAAGGTTTGGGGGGATTGATGTGGGTCAAATCCTGCATCATGCGCAAAGCGCGCAAAACGCCGAAACAAAAGCCTTGAGGTTCAATTCTAATTATTTTCGGTGGCAAGTTAATCCCTCCTCTTAAATATTATATCAAATTCTCGGTTAAAAACCCCTAAATATAGAAAGTTTTTTGTTTTTCTTGAAAAAAGACCCCAAAAATAGTATAATAAGGCAATAAGAATTGGAGGTCCAAAATGATTTCAACAAGTGATTTTAAAACCGGTTTAAATATCCTTTACAATAATAACCTATATCAGATTATGGAATTCCAACATGTCAAACCCGGAAAAGGACAGGCTTTTGTGCGGACGAAACTGCGCAACCTGAGAACCGGAGCTATTTTCGAATACTCCTTCAATGCTGGGGAAAAGATGGAAATCGCCCAAATCGAAAAGAAGAAAATGCAGTTTTCCTATACCACGACTGATACCTACTGCTTTATGGATATGGAAACATTCGAACAGGTGGAACTTCCGTCCGAACGGTTAAAATGGGAATCCAACTTTTTGCTTGAAGGCATGGAAGTGGAAATCGTCTGCTACGGATCCGAAATCCTGGGTATCAATCTGCCGGAAAAAGTGGTCTTGGAAGTTGTGGAATCGGCTCCTGCGGTTGCGGGAAACACCGCCACCGCCGCTTTAAAAGAAGTCAAAATGGAAACCGGTTTGGTTGTCAAAGTTCCGATGTTCGTCAACCAAGGCGACAAACTGATTATTTCGACTTCCGACGGCAAATATTCATCCCGGGCTTAATCGCCAAAAGAAACCATTTTCCTTGTTGTTAAGGGAGCAACCGAAAAAGGCGAACCTAAAGGGTTTGACCTTTTTTAGTTGCTCCTTTTTTTCCAAAAAAAACAAATTTCTTATTTACCTATATGGTATACTGTTAATCAAGTTTTTTGAAGTTTTCGGAAGAGTGCAGTCTTTTACCAGGACAGGATGGAAACCGCTAGAACAGGCAAGAAAAAAACAGTCGGTCTTTTTTGCAATTATGCCCTTTATATGGTATAATCATTAGGAAAACGTTTTTATTTTAGGAGGATTGTATGAAGAAGACAATCAAGAAAATATGCTTTTTTATCATTTCCTTGGTAATTTTGACTCTGCTTTTTCCGGGGCTTAAGGTTTTCGGAGAAACCGAAATCACCGAACCCTGGGTGCCCGTTATTATGTGGAAGAAAACGTGGAAACCAATTTCTTACGGTCGGGAATTGTCCATGTGAAAGATAAAGCCATGAGCAGTACCGATGAATCCGGGATGTCGGCCGGAGGTTCCGATTCAAGCGGCGGAAAGGTAATTGCCAATCAGTTTTATCCTCAGAGCGTCAATGTTTTGACCGTACCGTCCCAAAGCGGTGTCAAAGTCGTCAACTGGACTTTAACTAATCCGCTCGGTTGGACGCTTGCCACGGTTCGGGAATTGGCGAAAGATTTTGAAAAGAACAATCCGGGCTGGAAAGTTGTAGCCGCAATCAACGGCGATTTCTTTGATATCAAAGGCACCGGTGCTTTGCCTTATCAAACGAACGGCGTTACCGTTTCCAACGGCGAAGTTTTGCGTCCCATAACCAACAATGCGACCATCGGCTTTACCAACAACGGGACCGAAAACTCGCTTGTTGCGGGTAAGAATTTTCAAGTCGGTCAACACCAGTTGGATGTTTTCGACAATAACGGAGAAATAATTGCGTCCTTTGCCATCAACAGCTTCAATACTGAGCCTGATGAAGGCGAAACCAATTTATATTTTACTTTTCCTTATTTGGAAAACGGCGAACGGAAAGAACAAACGCAAGTCGTCCCGCCCGAAAACTCTTATACCGTAATCAGTCCGATTCGCGGTTTGGCCATGAGCGCGAATAAATTCTACGGCAAAGGGAAAATTAATGTTGTAGGCGAAGAACGCACCCTAACTTTGGGACAATTTGCGATTGTCACCAAAAATGCCGAACTTAAGGCTTTGTTAGCCCAAAACGTTTTGATTCGCATCCAACAGCCGGTAATCGGAGATTACGCGGAATGCGACAATATAATCGGGGGCGGCGTAACGCTTGTTTTGAACGGCGAAGGTTATAATCCGACCGATTTTAACCGCCATCCGCGGACCATGGTGGGACGCAAAGCTGACGGGACTTTGGTTTTTGCCACCGTCGACGGAAGACAGGTAGCGAAAAACATGTACGGAATGTTGCAGGAAGAAATGGCGGCTTTAATGTTGCACTACGGCTGCGTGGAAGCATATAATTTAGATGGCGGGGGTTCCACGACTATGATTATCCGCGAAGGCAATAATTTCCGGGTCGTAAATTCTCCTTCCGAAGACAACGAACGCCGGGATTCCAACGCTTTGTTGATAGTCGTTCCGGAATTGACTCTCAATATCGCCGGGATAACCGACCATTCGCTCAACCTCTCCATGTTGACCCCGCAAAAAGAGGTTGTCATTGATAATGTTAAAGTTACCGTTAACAACCAAACTTTGCTGATGGAAGACAATGCGGTGGAATTTACCAATTTGGCTCCGAGTCAATCTTACGAGGTTACCTATACCTATGATTTGACCTATCAGGGATTGACCAGAATGATGACCGGGGAACCGTTTACGGTTAGGACCGGAAAAACCAAACCGACCGTTAATAAATTTACCTATGAATTGATTGACGGCGAATATATCATAAGTTGGGACTATTCCGATCCGGATGAAATCGTTACCCAGGCTTATATCAAAATCGGAACCGAGATTGAATTTGTCCGGGAAAAAACGGGCAGCATCGCAATACCGAAAAACAAAGTGGAAGGCAAAACCGTCAATCTCATTTTCAAAGGCGATTGGGACAGCGACCCAAGCGAACGTTTCGAATTTTCCTATATTGCCGAAGAAATCAAGCCGGTCAAAAAAGGCTGTCAATTGGGAGCTAGTTTTTACTATCTTCAAACCGTTTTGACCGTTACGGCTGTTTTGCTTATTTTTAAAAGAAGAAAATAGGAGGTTTTTCCTTGTACACTGATATCACTAAAGTTTCGCAAATGGCCAAACAACATAAAAAGACCGATCCTACGGTAATCGATACTACCAGCGGTGTGTTTATCGATGAAACTTTTGGCATCGGGTATTCCAAAACCTTTGATGCTTTGGCCAAAACTTTAACCCCCTTTTCCAAATACAACTACGGTGGTGTCAGTGGGGGAGCCAAGTTTCAAAACAATATCCTAAAGTGGCTGTTCGGGGATGAAGATATTACAATTCCTCTTTCCCCCTTTGCCACCATGGGAGCTACCGGTGCCCTCTCCAACACGCTGGACATTTTCGGGCGGCCCGGCAAAACTATTCTGACTACCGATCTGTACTGGCATAATTACGAATTGATGGCGCAAACGCATCACATGCAATTGGACACTTTTCCGTTAACCGTTGACGGCGCATTTAACCGGCAGGGCTTCAAGGAAAAAGCGGAACAAATCGCGGCTCGGGAGGAGCGTCTGCTTTTTATTCTCAATCAACCAGCACACAATCCGACCGGGTATTCCTTAAACCGAACCGAAATGGAAGACTTGTTGGGAATTCTCGGTGCAATCCATAAAGAAGTCATCCTGCTTAACGACATCGCTTATTTGGATTTGGCCAAAGAAAAAAGCCATTTTGACTTGCTTATGCATTGTCCGGAAAACGTCAAAGTCATTCTGGCTTATAGTTTTTCCAAAAGTTTGGGTCTTTACGGTCTGAGGCTGGGTGCGTCCGTTTTGCTTGGGGGTACAGAAGAGGAAAGAAAATACTTTAACGAACAAAACTATTTGTTGTCGCGCACCAAGTGGAACAGTCCGAACCAGGAAGCTGTCAACACTTTCAACCTGATTATGGATAATGAGCATTATTTAGAAAATGTAAGAAAAGAAATAGCTTCGGTCAAGGAAACCCTAAGACAAAGAAGCGATTATTTGCTTGCTTTCTTAAACGAATTTGCCATTCCGCATTCCCCGTACAGCGACGGTTTCTTCGTAACCATCAAAACTGACCATCCAGAAGCATTATTCGAACAATTCCTCAACCACCTGATTTATCCGATTGAGGTAAACAAAGGTATTCGGATTGCGATTGCGCCGCTTCCGATGCCGGTTCTGAAAGATCTTTGCGAACGGATGAAAACAATCGATTTTACCGTATAATCCGACAAATAATCCAAGGTATCTGGCAATTATTGGGTTAGATACCTTGGAAAAAGGTGATTGAAATACTTGCATTTTTGTTTGTGTTGTGCTATAATATCTAAGCATTAATGAGGAAGTTGTGGAAACGCGGGTGTGGCGAAACTGGCAGACGCGCTAGACTTAGGATCTAGTTCTTCGGAGTGCAGGTTCGATTCCTGTCACCCGCACCAATCTCATTAACACGGTCCCATGGTGTAGTGGTTAACATGCCAGTCTGTCACACTGGAGATCGCGAGTTCAAGTCTCGTTGGGACCGCCATTAAAGGAGACGCGCCCGTAGTTCAATTGGATAGAATACTTGACTACGGATCAAGGGGTTGGGGGTTCAAATCCTCTCGGGCGTGCCATTTTCTTTTTAAAAAAAATTGACAAGGCATGATATTAGTGATATAATATCAAAGCCCAAAAAAGAAACGTCGGGAAATAGCTCAGTTTGGTAGAGCGCTTGGTTTGGGACCAAGATGTCGCGGGTTCAAATCCTGTTTTCCCGACCATTAAAGCGGGTATAGTTCAATGGCAGAACATCAGCCTTCCAAGCTGAGTATGAGGGTTCGATTCCCTTTACCCGCTCCATTTTTTGTTAACGGGTTGATACGGCATGTACTTGTCAAGAAAAAGTAGAC
>DCTZ01000001.1 GCA_002329485.1 Caryophanales bacterium UBA1427
CGAATTTTTTTCATTTCAAAGGGTTGCATCAGCTCATTGAATTAAACGAAGCAACCGCTAAACAAAAGTCGCTTTTTGAAAAAATCGCCATTCCAGAAGCGTATTTGACGGATTATCGGACCCGCCGGGCAATAAACCGAACGGTCAATCTTTCGGCTTTAAGCCTGGTGCAGGAAGGAATAATTGATTTTTTGGTGATTCCTCAGGATGATTCTTCCCCTTACGGCTGGACTGCTGTAGATCAAGAAGCAATTCGAGAAAAAATAGCCGAAGAAAGATTGCAAACCAAAGTTTATATGTATCCCGGCGCAGATGAAGTGGGAATGACTTTGATGTCCAGGATGTATACCGCCTTTAAGAAGTATCGTCCGAAACTGTTAATTAAATACCCGGTCATCACGGCGGGGCAAATTATTCCGAATATCGAAGATCGTTACTTGGATACAACCGTCCGATATCAAATCAGTGTTTGCGGGGGAATAGTCGTTGATTCTTTGGAAGAAGCCGATGGGGTAGTCTTTATCAATGCCCCGGCTGATCGGATGCTTTCGCGTCTAACCCCGGCCAAACCTACCCGAGGCCTTACAACCTTACGAAATATGCCGGAAGTGATGGAATATTTGGAATATGCTTTGCGGGAAAAACACAAAGCAGTTATTATCGGTGATATCACTTACGGCAACGGAAGCAGTTTGGAAATGTATGATTATCTGAGTTTAAAGAATATGTTGTTTGATATTGCGGCTTACGGAGGCTGGAATACCGCTTCCAATGCCATCGGAAGTGCCGTTGCCCAAGGCGTTGCCTTTATCATCTACGGCAAAACCTCACAACATTTGGATTTCCTGATGCATCGTTACATCGAAGATATCGCTTACTGCGGTTATGTGCGACAATACCTTCGGGATCAGGTTTTGCCAAGCAATCAACGCTTCACTTATTATGATGTAAAAGAAGAAAGAGGAGCTTTTACCGACATGCTAAAGCAGGAATTGACGAAATTCATCCGGGAAAAGATGCCGGAAATTGCTTCGCATGTAATAATCGAAGACCTTTATATGCCGTGGAAAAGAATGTATGAAGTGGGATTAAAAGTAAGGTATTTAAAAGAAAAATTCTAACGATTTTGGTGACACCTTCCATGAGGGTATAATCAAAAACAATCAGACCTTTATTGCTTTGATTGTCCGAATCAGTTCAAAATGTTATAAAAAATGCCAAAGGAGGGCATTATGTTGAGTAATCAGGAAAATATCCAACTGAAAGTGAATAAAATCAATGAATATACGTATTCGATAACCGAACGCGGCTGTACGGTTTATTTAATAATCGGAAGCAAGAAAGCCATGGTAATTGATTTTTTGCTTCCCGGCGCTTTTTCGCTTTTGGCTGAAATAAGAAAATATACCCAAAACGAATTAATTCCCGTATTGACGCACGGACACATCGACCATACCGGTCATCTCGATGAATTTAAAACAGTTTATCTGGCGGAGGAAGATTTACATTTATTGAGCAAGCAAAATGTTGAGATAAATTACCTTACCGACCGTCAGGAATTTGACTTGGGAAATTTGCTTGTCAAAGCATATAAGATTAAAGGCCATACAAACGGATCGGTAATCTTTATTGACGAAAAATCGCATAACTTGTTTACCGGAGACGAATTCGGTTCGGGTTGCGGGGTGTGGATGCAACTTAACGATGCCAGCGATTTATCGACTTATATCAGGGAAATCGATAAGTTCAAAGCTTACCTTATCGATAACTACAAGATAAGCTTTTATGACTGGCACTATTATCCTGGCCATTTGGGCCAAGAATATTCGAGCAAGGTCTCTCCGTACAACCCGCTTGATTCTTATTTAATCGATGATTTGAAAGAACTATCGGTAAAACTCATCAATAAGGAAGTCGAGTTAATCGAAAGTCCGGCCAAACAGGGCAACAATGAACAATCATATTATGCCAGTTATAAAAAAGCCGAAATGATTACCCGCAAATCATTAATTAAATAAAAACCATCAATCAGCCTGATGGTTCGTTCGGTTTGATTAATTATTATCAGATATCCGCCTAATTTGGATGTCAAAGGGAAAGAAAATTTTTAGGCGAGGTTAAAAGTGAAAAAGTTTTTGCGAATTATTTGGGTTTTTATCTTTCTCGTAATCAATGGTTTCTTTTTGTTTGCGCTTGGCGGATGTTGGACTTCAACGGACGAAAACGGCTTTGTCTTCAATTTATTGAGTGACCGGAAAGAATATGAAGTTTATGCGGGGGATAAGTTTAATGTCAACTATACCGATGTCGTTATCCCCGCAACCCATAAAGGCAAGCCGGTTACCAAAATCAAGGAAAACGGTTTTCGGAGCCTTTATCCTTTATCTTTTGACGGATTAGGAGTAGGGAACACCAACAACGTTAAATCAATCAGGCTGCCTTCGACAATAAACGTTATCGGAGAGGGTGCTTTTTACGGTTGCAATTTGGAAACAATAACCGCCGAAAGCGGAATATTCAAAAGCGACAATAATTGCCTCATCGAAATTGCCACAAATACCCTTGTTTTGGGAATCAAAACCAGCGTGATACCGGATTATGTGGAAAGGATTGGCACAGCAGCTTTTCTCGGTTGTGTTGGATTAAAAGATATCGTAATACCGTCCTCGGTAACATCGATTGCTTATGGGGCGTTTATCGATAGCGGGATTTGGAATGATACGCCCGATGACAGCGTGGTTTATGTTGACCGCTGGGCTGTGGGTTATAAAGGCTTTTTGGAAAGCCCTTTATCAATTCAACCCGGAACAGTAGGAATCGGTGAATCGGCTTTCCGAGACCTTGAATCGGCAGAAGAGATAGTGTTAGCCGATTCGGTTAAATATATTTGTGCCGGTGCTTTTTATAACAGCCGGGGAATAAAAAGGATTGAATTATCTTCATCAACAATCACAATCGGAATGAGTGCTTTCGCCCATTGCTATGATTTAGAGAATATCATGATACCCGCTTCGGTTCTCAGAATCGATGATTATGCTTTCGGTTATTGCATGAAATTACCGAGCATTGCCATTCCTTCATCCGTGACAAACATTGGCGTGGGGGTTTTTGCGGGGTGCGGTGGCATGGAAAGCATTGAAGTTGAGGTAAATAACAGCGTCTTCAAGAGCCAGGGCAATTGTTTAATCGAAAGCGCCACGAATAAATTGATTGCGGGATGCCAAAAAAGCATAATCCCCGCTTATGTCGTGGAGATTGGCGAGTGTGCCTTTATGCAAATCCCCGAATTCAGGACGATTGCGATACCGTCGTCCGTTGTTAAAATCGGGGATAGGGCTTTTTATAATTGCGCCACTTTAAGAGACTTGGTGATTCCTTCATCGGTAAAATGTATCGGAAGCAATGCTTTTTTCCACTGCGATTTGCTGAGTATTGTTATTCCTGAATCGGTTATCGAACTCGGAGAAAATGTTTTTTATAATTCGTTTATTACCATTTACGTGGAAGCTGAAAGCAAACCCC
This sequence comes from Caryophanales bacterium UBA1427, assembly GCA_002329485.1. Taxonomy (GTDB): domain Bacteria; phylum Bacillota_I; class Bacilli_A; order ML615J-28; family CAG-313; genus UBA1427. The sequence continues at coordinate 3,523 of DCTZ01000001.1, forward strand.
AAGGTTGGTCAAAAGATTGGAACAAGGATAATGCCCCGGTCGTTTGGGGTTACAAAAAATAAACTATATAGACTAAGGACGGAAGAAAACTTTCATCCTTTTTTGATTTTAAGGTACTCTGGGGTAAATACTTAACAAGCGGGTTTTGCCGGTGTGATGTAGGTGTATCCGAGTTTACGAACCGGTTTTTGAAAAACGGAAAGGAAAAAGTCTTGACAGACTAAAAAACAACAATCAAGTCGCCGGTGTTAAAATTAAAAAGCGGAAAATTTACGGCAAATCAATTTTTTTATTATAATATTTTACAAAAAATGGGGAATAAATGATAAAATAATGTTTGTGATACTAATATTTCGGGGTGGGAAAATCATTTTTTCATTATTTGATATCTTTAGATGTTTGCATAAAATGTTGTCTTCCATAGGGTTTAAAACAATCTTGCAAAAAATGTATCATTATATTACAACGGAATTATTGAAATAAGGAGCGGTGATTATGAATAAAGAATTAATTAAGAAAAATTATTATGAGGCCGTCAATCAGGAATGGCTGTCAAAAGCCGAAATTCCCGGCGATCAACCCCAGATTTCGGTATTTTTGGAACTGCATCTTGATATTGAAAAGACATTGATGGATTTGGCCGACAAATGGGAACAAGACCCAACCGGCTTGGATAAAAATTTATTGAAATTCGTCAAACTGCACAAAATGACGAAAGATTTTGAAACCCGGGCAAAATTAGGCACCGAACCGATTAAACCGATCATTAACAAAATCAATAATATTAACTCGTTAAAAGAATTGGAACTATTGGCCAAAGAGATGCTAATGGAAAACTATGATTTGCCATTCGGTTTTCAGGTTATGCAGGATTTTATGAATTCCAATAATCAGGTATTGTATTTCGGCGAAGCCGATTTGTTCCTGCCTGACAAGTCTTATTATGAAAATAAAGAAATGAAAGACCAATTGTTGGGCATGTTTAGAATGACCACAATGCAAATCTTAAAACTTTATGGATACAGCGATGAAGCCGCCCAAGAAATCATAACCAAAGCTTTGGCTTTTGATGAATTACTGGTTCTGGTTGCCAAAAGCAGCGTCGAAAAAGCCGATTATGTGAAGATGTATAATCCTGTATCAAGAAAAGAAGTATATGAAAAATCGAAAACATTTGACCTCATGGCATTAGCCGACAGTCTTGTTCAAACCGAAGTCGATAAATTGATTGTGTTTAATCCGAACTTTTTGGAAAAATTCAACGATATTGTTTGCGAAGAAAACTTCGAACTGCTCAAATCCTGGTTAATCCTAACCAATCTGAGGAAATTTGCTTCCGATTTAACCGATGAGTTAAGAATTGCAAGCGGGGCTTTCGGCAGAATGTTATCGGGAATCAGCGAAGCTCAATCGAAAGAAAAATACGCTTTTTATCAGGCTTATAACCGTCTTGCCCAAGCGGTCGGTTTATATTACGGAATCAATTATTTCGGTCCGAAAGCAAAAGCCGATGTCGAAAACATGGTTCATGAAATGATCGGGGTTTACCGCGACAGAATCAAAAACAATGCTTGGTTACAGCCGGAAACAAAATCCAAAGCTATTACCAAGTTAGATGCCATGACGATTCATGTCGGATATCCGGAAGAACTCCCGAGTTACTACGACTTATATGAAGTGGAATCCTATGAAGAAGGTTCAAATCTTATTTTGGAAACCTTAAAATTTGCAAGACTAACCAACAAGGATAATTTCAGCAAATACCAAAAAGAACCGAACCGAAAAATCTGGGGAATGCCGGCTTCGATGGTAAACGCTTATTATAATCCGTTCAACAATCAAATTGTTTTCCCGGCCGCTATCCTTCAACGTCCTTACTATAGTTTAGACCAGAGCCCATCGGAAAACTACGGCGGAATCGGCGCGGTAATGGCTCACGAAATATCGCATGCTTTCGACAATAACGGCGCAAAATTCGATGAGTTTGGTTCCCTGAATAATTGGTGGACCGAAGAAGATTTTAAATCGTTTGAAGAAAAAGCAAAAGACATGATTCAATTATTCGACGGAGCCGAAACGGGTTACGGCCAATGCAACGGAAAGTTAACGATATCCGAAAATATTGCGGACAGCAGCGGTTTAAGATGCGCACTTGAAGCAAGCAAAAAGCATCCTAATCACAACTATGAAGAGTTTTTCCAAAACTGGGCCAGAGTATGGCGACAAAAATCCAGTCCGGAATTCGCCAAACTCCTGTTAACGGTTGATGTGCATGGTCCGGCAATTTTACGAGCCAATATGCAGCTCAGAAACTTAAGGGAATTCCAGGAATATTATCAGTTAACCAAAGATGATCCGATGTATCTTGAAGAAGAAAAGATGGTTGAAATCTGGTAAATAACGATTGCCGATGCAATTAAGGCATGAGTTAATCCAATAGCCTAATATTTAAGCAAAACACCAATTCAGTTATCGTGTTAACGAAAAGCCAAAACATAGGGGATTTTCGTACCGAACTTAGCTTGGTGTTTTCTTTTTTTCTGAAAAAACCAAGCGGTGATTTATGGCAAAAAGTGCCAAAAAGCCAAAAGATTCGGTATTTTCTTATATTGCTTGAATTTTTTGCAATGAGTAGTATACTTATTAATATAGCATTAAGGCCAAAAAAGGGTCTAAAAAAAAGGCGTTACCGATGCTGGAAAAAAAATATTGAAAATGGGGATAAAGATTTTTGGTTTTAGCTCAATAAGCATCTTTCGGAAGAAGAATTTAACCGGAAACTAAAAGATAAAGAAGGTTATGTTTTGGTTCTTGATAAAGTACCAATAGGAATCCTCAGATATAATCTTTTTCGGGATAATATTCCGTTTTGCAAGATGATTTATATTTGGCAAGATTTTCAAAGAAAAGGTTACGGTAAGATTCTTTTGAATTTCTGGGAAGAGAAAATGAAAAATTAAGGTTATAAGTTTGTTATGACATCATCCCTGGCAAATGAATTCGCCCAGCACTTTTATCGAAAACTCGGCTATAAAGATATCGGTAGTTTTCTGATTGAAACAAAAGGTCATAATGAGCCGCTCGAACTAATTTTGCATAAAGAGCTTGAAAGATGAAAGCTTAAGAAAAGTAGACTTGTTCATTGATATAACAGCAAATTATTGCCAAGGAGGCCAAGAATATGGAAAGAAAAATCAGGAAACAGGTTACAGGCTACAGAACCCAAGACGGGGCAGGAGTCAATCTGGTCAGAGTTTTGGGAAACAGGACCGTTGAGGACTTTGATCCTTTCTTGATGCTAGATTCCTTCGACAGTACCAATCCCGCTGATTATATTGCGGGGTTTCCGCTGCACCCGCATAGGGGGATCGAAACCATCAGTTATGTGTACAGGGGATTCATGACCCATCGGGACAGTTTAGGCAATGAAGATACGATAGGCGACGGAGAAGTTCAGTGGATGACTGCCGGTTCCGGAATATTGCATGAAGAAAAATTGCCGGCTTCGCCGCGGCTGCTGGGTGTCCAGCTTTGGCTGAATCTCCCCGCAAAAAATAAAATGGTTCACCCCGCTTATAAAAGTATCAAAAACCGGGATATTGAAGAAATCGGGTTTGATTGGGGTAAAGTCAGATTGTTGGCGGGGGAATTTGAGGGAAGAAAAGGTTTTTTAAGCAAATATCTTCCTCTTAATTATTATGATATTCATCTCAATCCGAATTCTACCGCTGTCATAAAGACAGACCCCGAACATTCGGTGATGATGTTCACACTTTTGGGCGATGCTTTTATCGGGGACGCCTTAGTAAAAGAAAAGACCGCAGTAAAACTTACTTCCGGCGACTTTGTAAAGATTAAAACTTTCGCCAAAAAGGCCCATGTGTTATTCATCGGTTCCCAAGCATTGAACGAACCGGTAGCCTGGGGTGGACCGATTGTCATGAATACAAAAGAAGAATTGCTTAAAGCTTTCGATGATTTACGAAACGGAACCTTCTTAAAGGATACAATATCTTATTGAAGACGAAAAAACAGATAAAGGAATTTCCAAAGGAGAGATTTAATCATGATTGAATTCGATTTAGGTTATTTTAAAAAAGTAGCAGAGGATATTTTCCGCTGCGATTCTCCGACCGGTTATACAAAGAATGTTATTGATTTAATCAAGAATTATATTGATTCTTTCGGTTATGAATCGAGAATTTTGCATAACGGGGCCTTGGAGGTATTCATTAAGGGAGAAGATTCATCCAAAGTCGTCGCCACTTCCGCCCATTGCGACACCTTGGGTCTTATGGTCAGATCCATCAAATCCAACGGGAAGTTGGCATTGACTGCTTTAGGGGGACCTATAACGCCGACATTGGATGGAGAATACTGTGTAATCTATACAAGAGACGGAAGAAAGTACACAGGTACTATCCTTTCGACATCTCCGGCCGCCCATGTTTATAAAGATGCCAACAGTAAATCCCGGAACATCGACGAATTGGAAGTTCGTTTGGATGAAAAAGTTTTTTCCAAAGAAGATGTCGAGAAATTAGGCATTCAAAACGGCGATATTGTCTGCTATGACACCAAATTTATGATTACCGATTCCGGTTTTCTCAAAACAAGATTTATCGACGATAAAGCTTCGGTTGTTATCTTGCTTATGCTATTGAAATATACCTCCGACCATCATCTAAAGTTTAAACACGATACGAAAATCTATTTTGTTGTCTACGAAGAAGTCGGCCACGGCGCTTCGATGGTCGATAAAAATATTTCCGAATTTGTGACCTTGGATATGGGATGTGTCGGGTTGGATTTGGCCGGAAATGAATATGCGGTATCAATCTGCGCCAAGGATTCCGGCGGACCATACGATTATGAATTGACAACCCGCTTAATTAACCTGGCTAAGGAAAACGGCTTAACCTATACCGTCGATATTTTCCCGTTCTACGGAAGCGATATTGGTGCTGCTTCTCGGGCAGGGGTGGACTTTAAAGGAGCTTTAATCGGCAGCGGTGTCAGCGCATCGCACGGTATGGAAAGAACCCATATCAAAGGTATCGAAAACACGTTGAAATTAATCTATGCCTATTTGGTCAAGTAGCTGACAATTAATTGTTTCTGTAAACTTACATCTTTTTTAAAAAAGGGTTGGTTTTGGCCAACCTTATCCTTTTAAACGAACTTTGAAAAAGTTATTAATTTTCGATTGCCTTCTCTTGCAAATTTTCCCGGTTTTATTGAGCATTTTTATATACATTTGAAAGCGAAAAGAGTATAATATTCCCCGTATGAAAAGGGTAGAGTTATGGAATTATTATTGAATAGAAAAGTACAAAAAGTATACAGCGAGATAAATATTCCCAAAAAAAGCAAAATTCTGGCTAATTTATTAAGAATCTCAGTACCGGCTGCCTTAGAAACGTTTTTAATCAGCGTTGTCGGTTTGGCTGACACGGTTATGGTCGGCGGAGTCGGTACCAATGCTTTGGCGGCTGTTTCGATTGCTCAACAACCGGTTTATATTTCCCTAGCCGCATCAGTCGGTTTCAGCGCCGGTGTCACCGCAATCGTAGCGAGGAGACGGGGGGAGAAAAACCAACCGGAAGCGCAAAAAGTTTTGCGTCAAGCGATTATTTTGGGACTGATAACCAGTTTGATATTTGCGGTATTGACTATTTCTTTAGCTAGGCCTTTTTTGATTTTGACCGGGGCAAATGAAGATACGTTGGATCTTTCTGCAACCTATTTGCAAATCGTAACAACCGCCTTGGTATTTAATTATTTAAGAATCATCATTTGCTCTGCTCTTCGGGCGGTCGGCGATGTCGGAACAACTTTGTTAACCAATATGATTGCCAATACCGTTAATATTGCTTTCAACTATTGTTTAATCAATGGTCATTTTGGCTTTCCTGCTTTGGGGGTTGCGGGAGCGGCGATTGCGACGGTTATCGGCAATACGGTTGCTTTCCTTATTTCGGTTTTCATTATCCGTTATAAAAAAAGTTTTGTGAGAATAAAACTGCGCGATGATTGGCGTTTTGACAAGGAATGCGCCAAAGGAATTGTAACGGTCAGTTCCAGCGCTTTTATCGAACAGATTTTCATGCGGATTGGTTTTTTTATGATTGCGATGATTGTCAACCGTTTGGGAACCCATTTGGTTGCGGTCAACGCGATTATTGCGGGAATTGTCAGCCTTTCCTTCAGCATCACCGACGGTTTTTCGATTGGGGTTGCCAGTCTGGTGGGCCGCAGTTTGGGCGAAAAAAATGAACCGTTGGCTTTTGCCTACGGACGTCTTTCCCAAATCTTAAGTTTCTTAATAGGACTAATCATGATAAGCCTGATTTTAACGTTCCGTTATCAATTGTCGATGCTTTTTTCCGATGACGAAACGGTTATTAATGATGCTGCGAATATATTGCGGATTGCGGTGTTTGTGGTTGTGCCCCAAAGTGCGCAATGGGTTACAACCGGTATTTTGCGGGGAGCCGGGGATATTCATTATACCGCCCGTTCCGCAATGCTTTCGATTATGATTATCCGTCCCGTCTGTTCGTATCTTTTGTGTTATCCGATCGGACTGGGTTTGCTCGGGTCGTGGATCGGAATGTTTATTGACCAGACCACCCGTTTTGCCCTAAACGATTTCCGCTTCGAAAACCTTAAGTGGGCCGAGATGAAAGTTTAAAAAAAGATTATTAATTTGTAATTATTTGTTTTTTTGCTATAATTAATGTGAAAACATTAACTTGGATAAATGATTTTTTTGAATTTTATCAGCGGAGGTCATCAAAATGACGGATCAAGCTTATCAGGATTATCTTCCTTTTGAAAAAAGAAGCGGTCCTAAATCAATCGTCTATTTTACACGTGACTTATCAAGTGAAGGGTTATTGAAAATCTTTGGCAAAGTCCAAAATGTCCTAAGCGGTAAAGTGGCCATTAAATTGCATACCGGAGAACCCCACGGCCCCAATATTATTCCTGCTGCTTGGGTAAAAGAATTGGTAATAAATGCTCTTCCGGGTTCCGCAATCGTTGAGACCAATACATATTACGAAGGCAACCGTTACACTACGGAAAAACATTTGGAAACGATAAAAATAAACGGTTGGGATTTTTGTCCGGTCGATATCTTGGATGCCCCTGGAGTCGGGTATTTACCGGTTCGAAACGGAAAATGGTTTAAGGAGATGGCCGTCGGAAAGAATCTGCTTAATTATGATTCACTGTTGGTTTTGACTCATTTCAAAGGTCATGTCCAAGGCGGCTTCGGGGGATCGAACAAAAATATCGGCATCGGCTGTGCTGACGGCAGAATCGGTAAAGCCATGATTCACACCCGAGCCGGCTCAAGCGATATGTGGGGAATCGAAAAGGAAGAATTCATGGAACGGATGACCGAATCCACGAAGGCTGTAATTGACCATTTCGGCAAGCATATTTGTTATATTAATGTGTTAAGAAATATGTCGGTTTCTTGCGACTGCGAAGGCGTAGCCGCAGAACCGGTTGTTACACCGAATATCGGGATTTTGGCATCACTTGATATTCTTGCCATCGATTCTGCCAGCGTTGATCTTGTTATGGCTTTGGAACCGTCCGACCGAAAAGCTTTGGAAGAACGGATGGCGACCCGACACGGTTTTCGCCAATTAACCTATATGCAAGAACTCGGTATGGGAAACGATTGCTATCACCTAATCGATTTGGACAACGGCGAAAAAGCAATCGATTTAAAAACCGCGGTCAAAGATGTAAAGCCTTTTGTAAAAGCCCAATAAATTTCCGTAAAAAATCAAACGGTTAACCAACTCATGCATATTCAGGATAGTTTTTACTTTGAATGCCAATATTTTATCCCAACATTTAATCAAGAAAAAAATTAATTTTTGCCATTGGAGGAGCTGTTTTGAAATGGAAAAATTTATAATCAGAGGTTATTTGAACGAAGACGCTTCGAAAATCGGCCAATATGATTTTTTGGCTGCTTTGACTTATCAATATAAACAGGATGTTAAACCTGAAAATATTTTTTGCGCGGTTTCCGATAACGGCGATATATTGGGCGCTGTCGATTTGGAACCTCATATGTCCTGGACTTAGATTGATGATGNNTGATGAGGCTGATCCGAATAAGGAATACGGAATGTGTCTAAATTTCAGAATCAATCCTTTATATGACTGTTGCGAACTGCGCCAAGAACTTTTGAAAGCAATCATCAATAGAGCACAGGAAATAAAAAAAAGAATATCCCAAAAAGTGCATCAGAATTATCAAATTCATTGATTCGAATCAAAACGAGGAAATGGATTTTTATTTGACACACGGTTTTGCTTTATACAAAACAGTGTTGATCATGAAATTTGACTTATCCCAGGAAATCAAAGATTTTCCGGTTGCTCCAAATGTGGTTATTAAGCAATCAGATCTTGAAAACGAAGAAGAAATTAAGAAGTATTTTATTGCCAGCAAATTAAGTCAAAATGGAAACTGTCTCAATCTCGCATCAGTCAGATGGACGAAACATTTTCCGGGTTGGGCTTTGTTTAACGCCTATTCAGCCGATGAATTAATTGGCAGCGTAATGACTTATTCGGTAACCGAAGAGCGAAGTGCTACCGAAAATATTTTTGTGGTGCCGAGTTGGAGACGCAAGGGTATTGCCAAAGCATGCATTATTACAGCCTTAAAACATCTTAAAGCTCAAGGCCAAAAAGAGGCATCCCTGACAGTCCGTCAAGACAACAAAGGAGCCATTAACCTATATTTGTCACTCGGTTATCGAATGCTTGATACGATGTATGAATTTTCCATTGAGGTAGAATGAAAAAAATAAAGGCTTTACTGATACCTTATGAAGATTTGCAAGGGCTTTGGGACAATAACCAGTAAATTTTAAAAAAACGCCAGAAGGAGAAGCAAAGAAGTGCGCAGAATGACCTTTAAAAATAAAGTAGCCGTGATAACGGGCGGAAGCCAGGGAATCGGCAAAGCAATAGCGGAACAATTTACTGCTTTGGGAGCAAAGGTAGCTATAATCGATATCCAAGACAACCCTTATTTTGTCGGTGATATTGCCGACAAGACCGTTTTGGAAAAGTTTGCGGAAAAAGTAATTAAGGATTTCGGAAAAGTTGATTTTCTGATTAACAACGCACCTCCCGCCATGCACGGGATAAACGATTGCACCTATGAGCAATTTGAAAGGGCCTTGGCGGTCGGCGTAACAGCTCCCTTTTATTTGGCAAAATTGTTTAACGGATATTTTGCGGAAGGAGCATCGATAATCAATATCTCTTCTTCCCGGGATCGCCAAAGCCAACCGAATACCGAAAGTTATACAGCAGCAAAAGGCGGCATTTCCGCTTTAACCCATGCCTTGGCGATAACCCTGGCCGGACGTGTCAGAGTCAACTCGATTTCGCCGGGATGGATCAATACGACGGAAACAGAAATTTCTGGTGTTGACGCAACCCAACAGCCAGCCGGTCGGGTCGGAAAACCGTCCGACATCGCTGAAATGGTAATGTTTCTTTGCTCGGACAAGGCCGGTTTTATCACCGGCGAAAACATCTGTATCGACGGGGGAATGACAAAACAAATGATTTATCATGGCGACTTTGGATGGTCATATAACGAAAAGAAGTAAAAAGAAACTATTAGGCAAAATCAAAAAAGCCATTTTTGAACAGTATTTCAAAAATGGCTCTTTTTTATTTATCGGTGTCTTTTAAACTGTCCAAATATTCCATGTCCGAAGCGCTGATTTCAAAATCAATCTCGGTGTTTGCGGCTATAAATTCCGCATGAGTCGATTTCGGAAGCGGCAAGACATTTTTTTGAATGAGATATCGGATGCAGATTTGCGGCAAAGTTTTCTGATATTTATTAGCAATCCTTTGAATTTCGGGATTATTTAGGATCCGACCGGTAGCAAGCGGCGAATAACCTTCGACCAGGATTCTGTTTGCTTGGCAATAGTTGGTTAATTCATTTTGGGTATAACCGATGAAAAATCTGATTTGATTTGCCATCGGTTTAAAGCCGGTCTGTTTAATCAGGTTTTCAATATCGCTGATGCCAAAGTTTGAAACGCCGATGGCTTTTACTTTACCTTCCCGATAGGTTTCAATCATCGCTTTCCAGACTTCCGCATTTTCTGAATCGTAATTTTTTGGACTGCCCGGATACATTTCGCTCCATGGCTTGGGGGCATGGATAAGCAATAAGTCAATATATTCGCAGTTTAACAACTCGAGCGAACGATTGATTATTTCCTTGGCTTTTTGGTAGGATTTGATTTCGGCAGGAACTTTGGTTGTGATAAAGATTTCCTTCCGGTCGATTCCGGAATCTCTGACTGCCTTTCCGACGCTTTCTTCATTACCGTAAGCACTGGCTGTATCGATATGCCGGTATCCGGATTTTAAAGCGGAGGTAACGCTGTCATAACATACTGGACCGTTAGATATTTGCCAGGTACCGAATCCCAGTTTGGGAATTTTGACTCCGTTATAGAGAGTAAATGTTTCATTCATAGTTTTCATTGGACTTCCTCCTTAAGGAATTGATTTCACAGGTATTATAACAGGGGATAAAAAATTATGCAAATTTGAAACAACTTTTATTTTCGAAAAGACTTGTTAAGAAAAAAATCAGGGTTTTGAAAGTTGGCATTTTTGGTCGATATTTCTTAAAAAGTAAGGTTTTTTTATATAAAAACGACAAAAAAGCGGAAAAAACGTAAAGCAACAAGAAAGCAAGAAATTCCGATTTGGGAACTTTGGCCGATACTTTTATGAAAAAACCGACAAGAAAGCCAAAATGTGGTACAATGGAAGTGTCCGATTGGAAGAATTGATTTTCTCAAAAGCGTTTTGGTAACGTTATTTATTATGCTAAAAACTAAGAAGTACAAATTGGTAAATTACGCCTTGTTTTGATTGAATTAAGACTTAGACAAGCGGGATTGGTTTACTAAAAAAAGCAACAATCATTATTTGCATAAGTCTTTTTTGTTCCAAGGACAAAAAGAAAAGGAGGAAAAAATGAGAAGTTTCACAACATTAGATTTACAATATGCGCATAGATTTTATGGCTTCCGGGGCGAAGCGCAATATCTACACGGACATACCGGAATTTTAACAATTGAAGTTGAAGACAGGGTAAACATGGGAGTAAACATGGTTTTTCCGTGCAACGAAATCAAAAAGATTGCTTGGGAAGTTTTACAGAATTTCGACCATGCGTTGATTTTGCGGGAAGACGATCCGTTGTTGCCGGTCATTCTCGGCGTATATGAAGCCCAAGGGATCAGAAACGGACATCCGTCCAATAAGCAAAAAGGGCCTGCTTTCAAGACCGAACTCGCTACGGCTTATCCGGAATGCCGTTTAGTCGTAACCAAAGAAACCATGACCGTTGAAGGAATGATTAAAATTGTTTACGATTTACTGAAAGACAAACTGAACATCGTCAAACTTACTTTTACAAGCGGGGTCAACGGCGCTTCCCAAGAATACGAACCCCAAAAGGTCATCGACTGTTGTCCGTTATGCGGAGTCGCACTGAACGAAAACGGCGTTTGTCCAAAATGCGGTTACAAGTAATAGCCTAAAAAAACGATTTGCTTAATTGATAAAATCACAAGTCAAAAAAATGCTTTGAAATGCCGTCAAGGCATTTTTTAATTATTTAAGGGCAAGATGTCCCTATTTAATAGACGAAACGAAAAAAATGTGTTATGATTTATTTACCCCAAAAAGTGATACCGGAGGTAAAGCAAAATATGAAAACGGCGATTGTCTATGTATCGATGCATCATGGAAATACCAAAAAGGTGGTTGAAGCGGTTTCCGCCAAATTCGATGTTACGCTAATCGACGGCATCAAGGAAAAGGACTTTGATTTATCTGAATTCGATCGGATTGGGTTTGCCTCGGGTATTGCCTTTGGCAAATTTTACCCTCAGATGCTTAAAATCATGAAGGAAAAATTACCCGAAAGTAAAGCGGTGTTTTTCCTTTACACCTGCGGAGTGAAAGCAAAAAAGTACAGTAAAGCTGCCCGTCAGATTGCCATGATGAAAAAAGCCGAGATTCTGGGAGAATTCGGCTGCAAAGGCTACGATACTTATGGAATTTTTAGATTTTTGGGAGGAATCTCCAAAGGCCATCCGAATGAAACCGATTTGCGGAAAGCGATTGAATTCTATGAAAGTCTGAATTAGTTTTTTGGTGGCATTACTTTTTATTTTTATTTGTTCAGTTAAAACTTTCCCCAAAAACGATATAAATACTATTACTTTATGCAAAAGACTTCATTTGTTTTCCATAAATGGTATAATTAACAATACAAATACGATTAATCGAGGTGAAAACGTTGAATTCTCCTAATTTTCTTAAATTGGTTTTCATGAATACGAAAGAGTTGTTGAAAAACAACAAAGAAGAAGTGCATAAATTTAACCAACAAATTGTTCCCAAGGTCTTTATCATCACTGTCTTGACCCTTTTTATTCCGATTATTTTCGCAATATTCCGCGAAAGTATGAGGCAAAATGTCCCGGCTTATGTACTGACAATGGTCACCCTTTTGGGACTGCTGGGGTTATCAAAAATCCCCAAGTTAAAACCATATCCCCTTGTCTTTGTTTATATTTTTGGACTCGTCGTCTTTGCTCTCTTTTTATATTTGAGCATTGTAAAATTCCCAACACGGCCGGCCGGCAGTATTTTAACTTTTTTTGTAGTTGTACCGCTGCTATTCATCGATCATTCTTTCAGAATCAATCTTTATGCTTTCGGAATGTTTGTTGTACATATGATTTTATCCTTTGTATTTAAAGGCGTTTCCTTGGGTTCGGTTGACCTGATTAACACTTTCACCAGTGTCATCTTGGGCATGTTGATCGGACGCTTGTTTTTAATCACAAGATTGAAACAATTTGAAACCGAAAAACAGCTTAAGATTGAAAGGGAAACGGATTTTCTTACGCAGTTATACAACCGTCGCAAACTTTACATGGATTTGAATCGTTTGGATCAAACCGGTTATCAGGAAGTCGGTACGTTAATTATCGACTTGGACCATTTCAAAGAATTTAACGATCTCTACGGACACCTTACCGGAGATCGCTGTTTGCAGGAATTTGGAAAGCTTTTGCAAAGTGTCAGTAAGGCCAATTCGGTAAAATTTTACCGTCTGGGCGGGGAAGAATTTGTCGGGATAACGTTAAATATGTCAAAAGAAGAAATCATGCAATTGGCCGAAGAAATCAGAATGTCGGTAAAAGCCCTCAATATCGCCGAAAAAAACCTGACCCTAAGTATTGGAATCTCTATCATTCCGATTAAAAAGGATCAAAGTGTTGATTATTACTTGGAAGGCCCCGACAAAGCGTTATATAAGGCCAAAGAACTCGGTAGAGATAAAATCGAATTATGGGACTAAAATCCCTAAAAAAAATAGAGTAAAAAGGACTCCTTAATTTATCGAATTATAAATTTAACCAAACCCCCTTAACCCCATTCGGTTGAGGGTTTTTTGTCATAAAGAAAATTTTCTATGGAAAAAACGCTTAAAATTTTTTTTGCGGAGAATAAATAAGCAAAATGATACTAGATGTTTTTCGTTAAGTTTTAGTGGTTTGGAGTTGGCCCTGGGTTCTGTGTATTTGGAGGGGAATTGATAGCAAAGAAGTTGGACTGAGGCAACGAAGAATAAATCTAAAAAAGATTCTTTTCTTTTTATTTTAATAAAGGAAAAGAATTAAACCCAATGAATCAGGCCGGATGATTCTGCTCTTTTTCTTTTCCGAGGGGGTAACAAACGATGGTGTTTTTTATCATTTCCACTTTTTTTGATAATTCTATTTGAAATTTTTTACCTTAAGGTGCTATAATATGGGCATGTTTGACATTTTTGGGGGAAAGCCGGAGAATATAGGTTTGCAAGAAGGATGATTTATGGAACAGGCAAAAAGGGGTAAATCTCAAAAAGCAGTTGTTTTTTTCTTTGTTACGGTTATTATTTCGACTTGGCTCATATGGCTTCCCGCTTTTTTAATCCAAAAGCAAATAATCCGGATAAAGTTACCTTGGGATTTTTTCGTCACCGCCGGAACCTTTGTTCCGTCGCTGTTCGGATTGTTGTTTGCTTATCTTTGCGGAGGAAAAACGGAGTTGCTTTCCTTATTGAAATCGCTGATCAATGTGCGAATCGGGATTAAGGGTTGGGTAATTACTTTTCTGATTCTGCCGGCTGTTTCGGCTGTTTCCTGTTTGATTTTTTATCTTTGGGAAGGAAGTCTTCCCGAAAAGCAGTTCCCCTTGTGGTCTATTCCCCTTGCTTTTGTTTACATTCTTATTATGATGGGACCCTTAGGCGAGGAAATGGGTTGGCGGGGATTTGCACTTAAAAGAATGTTGGCAAGTCAGACTCCGCTTGAAGCATCTTTTTGGCTTGGCATGATTTGGTCATTTTGGCATTTACCGTTATTTTTTATCAACGGTACGACCCAAAACGCTTTGCTTTCTTTCGGAATCGTCCCGGCTGTTGCGGGATATTTTCTCTATACCATGATGATTTCTTTGTTGATAACCTTGCTTTTCGTAATCAGCAAAGGCAGCGTGTTCGGGTCAATAATGTTGCATGCCGCGGGAAATCTTTCCCTGGGGGTTGTCCCCATCATTTTATCTCCCCAAGGAGCGATTGTTTTGCTACTTGTCTTGGGAATTACCGAATCGTTTGTTTTATTCGGAAACAAGCAGATTATGTTTAAAAAATTTGACAGAAAGGATTTATTGTAATTATGGAAAATGAATATTTGAAATTGAAGGAATTTTGGAACGAGTATTTTAAAAACAGCCAAACTTTCGAAGTGGCCGGCAAATGGATTGAAGACGAAAATTTCAATTCCGCAATCAAAAAATATATCCGAGAAGGCGCAAAAGTCTTGGATTTCGGTTGTGGCAACGGTTGGGGATTGATTGAGATTGCCTATACCGTTAATCTCGGAGAAGGAATCGGGATGGATCAGAGCGAGTATGCGGTTGAATGTTCCAATCGCACAGTTGAAGCATCAAATATCGGTAACCTTAAATTTGTAGTCGGGGATGAAACTACCATGGATAATTATCGGGATTATTTTGATGTGGTGTTTAGTATCAATACTTTCGATGTTATAACGAACGAAGCCTTGGAAAATGTGGCGCTCGGCTGCCAAAAAGTTTTGCAAAAAGGCGGATATCTCTTGGTGGGCCTCAATCCGGACTATCCTATGAGTTTTTTGGAAAAAGCCGGTTACGAAAAAAAGAACGGTTATTTGATTAAGAATGATATTATCAGGGGCAATTTCAAAACCACGGACGAATGGATTGAATTTTTGAGTAAATATTTCACTTTTGTGGAAAAAGTAGATTTTGCTTTAACGGAATTGGATAAGACTTATCCGAGAAGAATGCTGGTATTAAAAAAATAAACTGCGCAAAAAAGAGGGTTTTAAACGGGCTTTTTACCTGATAGCTCGGTAAAAAACCTTTTTTGCTTTTCGGATAAAAATAATTATCTTAAATTGTTTGTGTTAGTTTTTTTAAGTGATAAAATTTTACCGGAATTATTTGGTTAAAAACAATTATTTCGGCCAAAAGTGCCAATTTAAATGGAGTTAAGAAAAATGTCAAAAAGATTTTTTTCAGTGTTCGCAAATTAGCTTTTATTTAAGGGTTTGTCCTTTTGTTGTTTTTGTCTGTATGCAACCTGAAAACCAATAAACTCAATCGCTTCGAAGCAATGAAAAAGTTGGGGGAAGAGGTTGCAGAAACGTATATCAGTTTGGGTGTCGACAGTTTGCAGTATGCCATGATGCATCGGAACGAAGTTATTTTGACCGGGACCGATTGGCCAAAACCTTTGTCAACGGGGTCGCGACTCCGCCAGAAACCGTTAACCTAATCGGAACCAGGGGAATTTATTCGACCGCACTCGATTTGTGCAAATTCTGACAAGGTTTTATTGAAAACAGAATAAAAGTAAAGCAAAATGATTTTTCGGTCATTTTGCTTTTTTCAGGGATGTTCATTTAATGGGGAAATTCCCCATTTATTTTAAAGAGCCCAAAACGTCAAAAATAGTGCGCAGAGAAATCTGCGCTTTTTTTCAGAAAATATTTTTTATCAAATTATCTCAAGAAAAGACAAAAATTGACACTTGTTTCCTATTTCCGGGAAAATTCTTAATTAAACGGTTCAAAAAGGTTTTGCTTTATGGTATAATCAAAGAGTATTATTAAGCAATTTTTACTCAAAAAAATAAATAAAGGGGTAATAAATGATGCGAAAGAAAATTCTATTTACTTTTATGATTTTCCTTACTTTTATCTTTCTGACCGGATGTGCTTTTTTTAGTGAAAAAATTACCTATTATACGGTAAGGTTTTATGCCAATGAAACCTTAATCAAAACCGAATCTGTACGAAGCGGCTATTATGCGACTTATCCGGAGGCACCGGAAGTAAGGGGTTATACTTTTAAGGGATGGGACGTCGAACCGGTTCCGGTTTTGTCAAGTTTACAAATCCATGCCCTTTATGAGATAAACCATTACACCATTACTTATGTCAATGACGGAAATCCGGTTGACAATCCGACCTCATATACCGTTTTGGATGAATTTGTCTTAAACAATCCGACCAAAGACGGTATTGCCTTCTTGGGGTGGTTTCTTGACGGACAAAAAGTGGAAAAGATTGAAAAAGGAACGATTGGCGATTTGACTTTAATTGCGTTATTCGATATTCAGTCGACGGATGTTTTTCAGGATAAAACAGCCCTCGAAAACGAGTATCAAGACCTGTTGAGCGGAATCGTTGAAAGACTTGATCCTTTGCCTGTAATAGGAATAAACAAGCAATCTAAAATAACCTGGCAGTCGGACTCCACCGCAGTTTCGGTTGATCCTGATTCCGGAGCGGTGACAATCACCAAAGGCGACTTTGAGAACGAAGTTGTCTTATATGCAATCGTGGAAAAGGATAATTTTGTTGAACTTTGCAAGTTCCGTTTCACGATACCAGCCAATTCCTGATGGGGTTTAGATTGTTTTTCCCAAAAACAATCCCGATTATAAATTATTTACCGAATGATATTAAAGGAG
>DCTZ01000030.1 GCA_002329485.1 Caryophanales bacterium UBA1427
GCAAATTTTGGTCGAACAATCTTTTTTTTCATAAACTTAATAGTTTTGTGGAAAAAAAACACCAAATAGTGTAAAATGTATGTACAAATATATTTTATCTATCAGATGGAGGATAATATGATTATTGGAATTCCAAAGGAAATCATGGAACATGAAAATCGTGTTGCAGCTACACCCACAACGGTAAAAAAGTATGTTCAAAACGGTCACCAAGTAATGGTTGAAGCCGGTGCCGGTGCGGCTTCTTATTTTTCGGACGAAGAGTATCAAGCAGCCGGGGCCAAACTTATTACGGATGTCGAAGAAATTTTCCAAACGGCCGATTTGATTTTGAAAGTTAAAGAACCGCTCTTCAATCATCAAAAAGGCAAACACGAAGTTGACATGATGAAGAAAGGACAATATTTAATTACTTTCTTGCACCCTGCTTCTCCGGTCAACCATCGCATGGTTACGAAGCTTGCGGAAAAGGGCGTTATCGGTTTAACCCTTGACGGTATTCCACGGATTTCCCGGGCCCAAAGCATGGATGCTTTGACTTCCATGAGTACCTGTGCCGGTTATAAAGGCATGATAATGGCGGTCAACGAACTGGCCAAATTTGTCCCGCAAATTTTCAGCGCGGTCGGAATGATTCGTCCGGCCAATGTTTTGGTCATCGGAACGGGCGTAGCGGGTCTTCAAGCCATCGCTACCGGAAAACGGCTCGGCGCCGTCGTTCACTCTCTTGACATCAGAGGCGAAGCCAACGAACAGGCCCAAAGTCTTGGTGCAAAAGTCATCGATCTGAAATTCCCGAAAGACGTGGTCGAAGGAAGAGGCGGTTATGCCAAAGATTTATCGGGCGAATGGCTCCAAAAAGAAAGAGATGCTCTGAAAGAAGTAATCGGAAAAATGGATATTATCTTCTTAAGCGCCTTGGTTCCTGGTCATGTCGCACCGATCCTGATTACCGATGAAATGTTGGAAATGATGAACCCGGGTTCGGTCATCGTCGATATTTCGATTGATCAAGGGGGAAACTGCTCTGGAACCGTTCCGGGCGAAATCGCCACGGTCAAAGGCGTCAAAATCATCGGTATCAAAAACATTCCGGGCTATTTGCCAAGCAGTTCGACCCAGATGTTTGCGGAAAACGTTTATAATCTCGTAAACTATTTGGTTAAAGATAACCGTGTCGTCCTTGACATGGATGATGAAATAACTTCCTCAATATTAGTAACGGATGGTAAACGCATCGTTCACGAAGGAACAATCGATGCGATGAAACGGTTCCACTAAGGAGTTGTCTATGCCACAGTGGGTTTACTTATTGCTCCTTTTTATCGCTTTTAGCGTCATCGGCTATTTAATCATCAAGCAGGTTCCGAATTTGCTTCATACTCCGTTAATGTCGGGCATGAATGCCTTAAGCGGCATAACATTGCTGGGAGCCTTGTTAATAACCGACCTTTTGGTTCGCAATAACCAAATACTACTAAGCTATTTGTTTGGTGGTTTGGCGGTGATTTTGGCCATGATTAATATTGTGGGCGGTTTTTGCGTGACCGAACGGATGCTCAAGAAATTCAAGAAAGGAGATAATAAATAATGAGTGAAATTACTTATTATCTCCTTGGGGGAATAATCGCCGTTTTGGTGCTGGTCGGAATTTCTTTAATGCGTAAAGTCACGACCGCGCGCTTGGGAAATTTATTGAATGCTGTTGCGACGGTTTTTGCGGTTGTATTGGTCCTTGTTTATCACGGTATCATCAAAAGCGGTTTGCACGGTTTAATCATTATTTTCGGCGGCATGGCCATCGGCGCCGCAATCGGTCTTGTTTTAGCATACCGGGTAAAAATGATTCAGATGCCGGAAATGGTGGCTTTGCTTAACGGATTGGGCGGAGCAGCTTCGGCCTTAATCGGCGCTATCACCGTTTTCAATCTCTCCACCGCCTATCCA
Source organism: Caryophanales bacterium UBA1427 (assembly GCA_002329485.1). Classification (GTDB taxonomy): domain Bacteria; phylum Bacillota_I; class Bacilli_A; order ML615J-28; family CAG-313; genus UBA1427. Next base: position 1,948 of record DCTZ01000030.1, read on the forward strand.
GTTTTCGAACTTACCACCGCCGTTTTGGCTTTGATGGTGGGAGTCGTGACTTTTGTGGGAAGTATGATTGCGGCGGGAAAACTTGCCAAAATCATCAGCGGCAAATCGATTATCTGGAAGAACCATTCGCTGATTACGACCTGCTCGCTCGTTTTGTTGATTATTGCCATCATTTTAAATATCGTATTACCTTCAATTATTACTACCATGTTGGTTACGGTAATCGGTATTTTCTTCAGCATCGTTTTTGTCATCCGGGTCGGCGGTGCCGATATGCCGGTAACGATATCGCTTCTTAACTCTTTAAGCGGCGTGGCCGGTGCGCTTGCGGGACTGGCCCTTGGGGATATTCCGTTAATTGCCCTTGGTTCGATTGTCGGTTCCAGCGGTTTGGTCTTGACGCAAATCATGAGCAAGGCGATGAACCGTCCGCTCAAAGATATTTTAATCGGCATTTCGCCAAGCCAGGAAACACCAACCGTTAAAGCGGAAGATGTGCCAAAAGAAGGAGACAGTCCGGAAGACGTAACCGATGAATTCCTGGAAAATCTTCTCAAGAATGCCAAACGCGTCATCATCGTTCCGGGTTACGGAATGGCTTTGGCTCAAGCCCAACACCTGGTGGAACGGCTTGCCCGGATGTTGGAAGATCGCGGATCGGAAGTAATCTTTGCCATTCACCCGGTCGCCGGAAGAATGCCGGGTCATATGAATATTTTGCTCGCCGAAGCAGGGGTCGATTACGATAAGCTGTATGAAATGGACGATGTCAATCCGATGTTTGAAACCTGCGATTGCGCGATTATCGTCGGCGCGAACGACGTCGTCAACCCGGCCGCGCGGGAAGCGGTCGGTACGCCGATTTACGGCATGCCGATTCTCAATGTCGATTATGCCAAACATGTCATTATTTGCAATTACGATAAGAAACCGGGTTATTCGGGGATTGATAACCCAATGTACCATAAAACAAATGGGATTTCCATGTTGCTTGGGGATGCCAAAGACTCCCTAAGCCGTTTAATCAATCTAATCAAATAAATAATCCATTTTTATGTTTATTGAATAATTTTTCGGGGGAAAGATGGTTTTTAGTGGGCCTTTTTCCCCTTTTTTACTGCTGGCCTTGCTTTTTGCTTTTTTAATAGGTCAAAAAGTGGTATAATATCCTATAAAAGGAGGAATTATGTCAGTGCTAAAATTATCTGAAAGAATTTATTCCGTGGGTGTTTTAAACCCCAACATGCGCATCTTTGATGTCATTATGGCTACCGAACACGGAACGACTTATAATGCTTATGTGGTTAAAGGGGATTCCCATACCGCTTTGATTGATGCAGTGCATGAAAATTTTTGGGATGACCATTTGGCCAATTTAAACGAAGTAGTTGACTTGTCAACCGTCGATTACCTTTTCTGCAACCACACCGAACCGGACCATTCCGGAAGCGTGAAGAAAATCCTGGCAATCAATCCCAATATTAAAATTGTGGCCAGTGCCGCGGGAATCAAAAATATTCAGGGAATCATCAACCAGGATTTTAACGGAATTGTCGCCAAAGACAATATGGTTTTCGATTTGGGCGGTGTGACGCTTAGGACCATTATTGCGCCGATGCTGCATTGGCCGGATTCGCTTTTTACCTGGTGCGAAGAAGAAAAAGTTCTCTTCTCTTGCGACTTTTTGTCCGCCCATTATTGCGAACCGCGGATGTTTGACGATTTGGTCACCTATCCGAAATACTACGAACAAGCGGTTAAAGTTTATTACGATGCGATTTTCTCGCCTTTTAAGCCTTTTGTGCTTGACGGTTTGAGAAAAATCAAAGATTTGGATATCAAGCTTGTGGCAACAAGCCACGGTCCGATTTTAAGAAGCAATATCAAAACCGTCATGGAAAAATACGAACAATGGAGTATGCCAAAAACCCATGAAGGAATCAAGGCATTGATTCTTTATGTCACTTCCTACGGATATACCCGCCAAATCGCGGATTTCATCAAAGACTATTTGACCGATAAATATCAGGCGGAAGTGGAAAGTTACAATGTAATTGAACACGAAATGGATATGTTCGCGAAAAAAATCGAAGAAGCGGATCTGCTATTGATTGGTTCGCCGACTATCAACCGGGATGCCTTAAAACCGATTTGGGATGTTACAGGATTAATTACCCCGTTTGCCAATAAAGGCAAGCCTGCCTTGGTCTTCGGTTCCTACGGCTGGAGCGGCGAAGGCGTACCGATGATTGTGGAACGCCTGAAAGGTTTGAAACTCAATGTTGTCGGCGACGGCGTCCGAGTGGTCTTTAAGCCAAATCAAAAAGAGTTTGAAGAAATCAAACTTGCCGTTGATGAATTGATGAAACAAGTCAAGAAATAAGCAGTTAGTTATTTAGATTTAAAGTTATATTTAATTAAATTACGAACAGCCAAAACAATAGTAATAGACGCATTCTTATTATTGTTAAAGGATTATTGATTGTTTTTGGGCTGGATCAACGATGTGAGGGTAAAATGGATACGAATACCTACAAAATTGTTGTTGACAAATCGCCCCGCGGTTATGCATGTATTAAGTCAATTTTCAATGAACAAGGCGATGTCATTGATTATTGCATTATCGATATCAACCCTTCCTTTGTGCAACTTACCAAAAAACCCGAAGCGGATTTGCTCAACCGTTCTTTGAGGGATGTGTTTTTAAGCAAAAACCCTTCCCATTGGATGAACAGAATCATCGAGCTAATGAAACAAGGGGGAAGCACCGAAGAAGTGCGTATCAGCGACGAAGCCGAGGGCATTTTTTTGAGCGCACATGTTTCCAAGGCTGATGAAGTGCATTATATTGTGCTTTTAAACGATTTAACCGACCTGATGCAAAAGGTGAAGGAAAGCGAAAGCAAGTATAGACTGATTATTGATTACATGAGCGACTTTGTCTGGGTCTTAAGCCTGGAACGCGAAATCCAATACATCAGTCCTTCGATCGAACGAATTCTCGGTTATGCTCCCGAAGAAATTATCGACCTGCAGTTGTCCGATTTTACGACTCCGGAATCAACCGAATACGGTTTAAGCATTTTGGCGGAAATCCAATCCCAAAACCCGAGTGCCGACGAAACGGTGGTTCGGACTTTCGAACTCGAACATATCAGAAAAGACGGCGAAAAAGTGGTTTTGGAACATACCGTTCAACTTTCGTTTGACTTTATGGGTCGGGCGGTGGCCTTTATCGGCATTGGTCGGGATATTACCGAAAAGAAACGGGTTTTGCAGATGTTGACGCTGCGAGAAGAACTCTTGCGCTCGATTTTGGATACCACTTCGGAAGGCATTTTCGGCGTGGACGAAAGAGGTTATTGCACATTCACGAACGCCAGTTGCCTTAATCAATTGGGTTTGGAAGAAACTGACATGTTGGGAAAACATTACAGCGATTTCTTCAGCTTTTCCGAAGAAGGCGTCGATTATAAATTCGACGACAGCGTCATCGAAAAAGTTTTGAAATACGGCNNGGAGTTACCGAAATGTCGAAACCCTGTTAATCCGTAGGGACGGCAATTCCCTTTACGTGGATATTTTCGTCAATCCGATTTTTCATGACGATTCCATCACCGGAGCGGTAGTTACTTTTTACGATATCACGGAACGCAAAAAAGTCGAACATGAATTGTACGAAAGCAACCGCAGCAAATCCGTGCTCCTGGCCAATTTGCCGGGCATGGCTTACCGGTGCTTATTCGACCAGGATTGGACCATGACCTTTGTTTCCGAAGGCTGTTTCGAACTGACCGGTTATCGCCAGGAAAGTCTGCTTTACAATCGCGATATTACGTATAACAGTATCATTTCCCCTTCTTACCGGAGTTACCTATGGAAAAAATGGCAGGAAGTGGCCCGCAACTTCACGACATTCAGAGAAGAATATACCATCATTACCGCAAGCGGGGAAGAAAAATGGGTGCTCGAACAGGGACAGCCGGTTTACGACGACAACGGCGAAGTAACCGCTTTGGAAGGTTTGATCATCGATATTACCGAACAAAAGAAACGCCAGGCGGAAATTGAATACCTGAGCTATCGGGACGGCTTGACCGGCATTCACAACCGACTGTATTTCGAACAATGCAAGAAGACGTACGACGAAGATGCGTATTTGCCTCTTACTATTATGCTTGTCGACATCAACGGTCTGAAAATCGTCAATGATGCAATCGGGCATGCGGCGGGGGATGCGTTGATTATCCGAACCGCCAACCTTCTCAAACGTTTCTGCCGAAAAGGGGATTTATTGGCTCGTATCGGCGGCGACGAATTCGCCTTCATTTTGCCGTTAACCGACGAAAACGAAGCATATGAGATGTTAAAAGCGATTGAAAAGGAATGTTCGCAGGATAATAACCAAATCCATAACGAACTCGAATACATCAATATTTCTTTGGGCTATGCCACAAAGTATCGGATGGAACAGAGTCTGCTCGAAATCGAACGGGTCGCCGAAGACTTCATGTACCGGCGGAAACTTCTTGAACGCGCCAGTTCCCAAAGCGCGATTTTATCCCTGATCAGTTCGACGATGTACGAAAAGAGCCAAGAAACCGAAGCGCATGCAGAGCGGCTTAAGAAGCTGTCCCGTCTGCTCGGAGAAAAAATGGAATTGAGCGAAAACGAACTGAACTCACTCGAACTTTTGGCAGCATTACATGATATCGGCAAAGTTACCATCGACGAAAAGATTCTCAACAAGCCGGGTAAACTGACTCCGGAAGAATGGATCGAAATCAAAAAGCACCCGAATGCCGGGTACCGGATTGCGATGGCTTCGCCGAAACTCATGCCGATTGCGGATTTGATTCTTTGCCACCATGAACGGTGGGACGGTACGGGTTATCCGCAGGGCTTAAAAGGCGAAGAAATTCCGCTTCTTTCCCGGATGATTTCGGTTATCGATGCTTACGATGTTATGACCGAGTATCGGTCCTACCGGCGGCCGATTTCCAAAACGGCCGCTTTGGAAGAAATCAAGCGCTGTGCGGGAACCCAGTTCGACCCGCAAATCGCTCAAACCTTTATCGAATTAATGATGGAAAATCCCGATTTGTTAAAGGACTAAATTTCGACCGAATATTGGTCTAAAAACATAGGTTATTACATACATGAAATTAGGAGAAATTTGGAGTGACAGGTATGAAATTAAAACGCTATAAAATTCAAACCGAAGCAATTATTTATCTTCTGATGGGTGTCTTGATGCTTGTCCTCCCGAAGGAATTTTTTAAGTCCATCATCAGTATCTTTGTCGGGGTATCGTTAATCTTTATCAATTTGCCCGGAGCTATTTACGGATCAAAAATCGATAACGACGGTTTTGATTTAACCGTCGCCAAATCGTTTTTCCTCATCTTTTTGGGAATCGCAATTTTAATCTGGGGTGTCGATATTTTATCGACCATCTGGGGCATAATTATTTTGATTCCGCTCTTAATCGATACTTTGACTTCTTCCCATAAATGGGCATCTTTCAAAAACAATATCGGCCAGTTTCTGTTTGCTTTGTTTTTGATTGTTTTGGGACTTGATTCGTTTATTTCCATCATGATTGACTTGGCGGGAATTATTCTAATTATTTACGGCATCTTATTGCTTGTGCTTAACCATAAGCTTTTCCCGATAAAACTAAAAATTCATAAGAAGGATCACGGGAATAAAGAACAGAAGAAAAATGTGGTCGATGTCGACTATGAGGTCCACAAAAAAGATGAATAAACAATTTAAGATGATTTATGTCGAGATTACCAATCGGTGTAATCTCGATTGTCCTTTCTGCTTCCCGCAGTCGCTTTCTGCCAAAGAAATGACTCCGGAAGAGTTTGCGACCGTGGTCGAAAGGGTGAGGCCCTTTACCAATCATTTGTACTTGCACATCAAGGGTGAGCCTTTGAGTCACCGTGAGTTTCCGAAGTTTTTGGAAATTGCTCATGGGGCGGGATTAAAAATCAACTTAACGACGAACGGGACGCTTTTGGCCAGGCACCATGATACTTTGTTTGAAAGCCCAGCTCTACACCGCTTGAATATCTCCTTGCAAAGTCTGATTGCCCAAAGTCCGGCCCAAAAGGAAGCAACGTTAAAAGGTTTAAGCCATTTCCTAAAAGAACACCGAAAGAACCCGCGCTTTATCCTTTCGCTTCGGCTTTGGAACGATTTAACGAAACCGGAAGTGCAAAAACTCAACGAAGAAGTTATCGGTTTCTTAAATAAAGAGTTGGAATTGGGGTTACATTCGGAAATGCTTCCCAAAACGCTGGGCGAAAAACTGTATTTGTCCAAGGAACCGGAATTTAAATGGCCGGCACTTTTCCATGAAAAAAACCCCCTTGCCACGTCTTGCCTGGGCGGCAAGACCCACTTGGGCATTTTGGCGGACGGTACGGTGACGCTTTGTTGTTTGGATGCTTTGGGACATACGGCATTGGGAAATATTTTTTCAAGCGACCTAACTGCCATTTTAAAAGAATCCCGTTACCTTTTGGCGATGCAGGGGTTTCGCGACCGAAAACCCCATCACGAACTGTGTCAAAAATGCGAATATCGCAACCGCTTTCTTGTTTAAAGAAAGCCTTTTTTTCGCTCCCGAGAAAAAAAAGATTTATTAAACAAGACTGCTTATTGGGCCGATTGTGGTAAAATATTAGATAGAAAGAACCAAAGAAAAGGGTGATACCATGAAGCTGAAGATCGAAGAAGACGAACAACTAGTGGAACCCGAAATAACGATCCGCTGCCCGAAAATCGACGAATCGATTGTCAAACTTTCGGAAGTGATTAACAACCATTTCATCCGAATTCTCGGCAAAAAGGAAGGCATGACGACGATTCTCAATTTGGACGAAATTTATTATTTTGAAGTTGTGGAAAACCGCCTCTTTGCTTATACGGAAAAAGATGTTTATGAAGTAAACTATAAACTCCAACAATTGGCAACGATTTTGTTGCCGACCGCTTTTATTCAAACCTCAAGGACGATGCTTTTGAATATCGCCAAAATCAAACGGATTCGTTCGCTGGTTAACGGACGCATCATGGCGATTTTGGACAATGGGGAAAAAACGGTCATCACCCGCGTTTATGCCAATGATTTCAAACAGAAGTTGAAAGGATAGGATCAAGATGAAAAGCAATCGGTTAAAACATTTTATCCAATTTGTCGCCACATCAGCGGTGATTTTTTCGATTCTTTTCGCGGTGACCATCGGCGTCTACATTATTGTCCAATCTTTTGTTTTTAAACAAAAGATTATGCAATTTTCCGATTTGATTCTTTCGACCGGTGTGCTCCTTTGCGTAAGCGTGGGACTCAACTTCTTTTATCGGATTAACCGGATAACCATTTTCTTTCAGGTCCTGTGCACGTATTTGGTCTTAATCGTCTTTATGTATTTTATGGGCTTTTTGCTCGGATGGTTTTCCTTTAACAATCTGGACTTCCTATTGACGTGCCTGTTAATCCATTTTTTGGGCGGATTTCTTGTCACATTGGGAATCGTTCTTAAACGCAATTTCGAATTCAGCAAACTCAATCGGCGTCTCTCCGAATTCAAAGGACGTGGTAAAAAATGAAGAAACTGATTGTTTGTTTGTTCGTTTTAAGCCTGATGTTTTGTCCGTTAAACGTGAAAGCCGACAGTTGGAATATGCTTTATGATTTTCAGGTCAGGGTCAGTCCCGACATGTGGAAAACAAGAACCAGATTATCGTTCAGTTGGTACACCTTGGAAGAAATGACGATGTTGAAAGTCGAAGTACAGCTTTCGGACGGTACCAAAGAAGCCCCGTTCCACTGGGAAATCGGCGGGGGCAAGGACAATTCCAATTGCATCTGGGAATACGACCTTGAACCGGACGAAAACGGCCGATATCATTACTTTTTGGAATTTTACGTGGTTAGCGGCAGTTACGAGACCGTCAACTTAAATTGGTCGTACATGGTGGGCGAAAACCGACTTGACCAACCGATAATCGTTTCGACCGGCAATCTCGAGGTCGATGAGGAAGATTATTCGGTGTTTGCGGCGATGGTAATCGGAATCGTCACTTTAATCGGCGCTTCCATCGCCACCGCTTTGCTTTTTAGATTCTCGCAACAGGAAATTATCGTAACCGATGAGGAGGATGAAAATGAAATATCGTAAAATGGGTAAAACCGGCATCGAAATATCTGCTTTGGGTTTCGGATGCATGCGACTTCCGGAATACGAAAAAGACGGCAAATGGTATATCGATAACGATTTGGCCATTCCGATGCTCAGAAAAGCATATGAATACGGGGTCAATTATTTTGACACGGCTTATTACTACTGCCACTCCAATTCCGAAAGAACGCTAGGGCAAGCCGTCAAACCTTTCCGGGATAAAGTATATCTTTCCACCAAAATCCCTTTGGAAGAAGTCCATTCCAAAGAAGACTTTTGGGGTCTGCTTAAGACCAGTTTGGCCCGGCTTGATACCGATTATATCGATTTTTACCATTTTTGGGCATTAAACAAAAACCGTTTCGACGAAGTTGTCCTGAAGTACGGTTTAATCGACGAAGCGATGGAAGCCAAGCGTCAAGGCCTGATTCGGCATCTGTCATTTTCGTTCCATGACGACCCCAAAGTCATCAAATACATCATCGATACCGGCAAGGTCTTTTCCTCGATGCTTGTTCAATACAATTTATTGGACCGCAAAAACGAAGAAATGATTAATTATGCCCACGACCAGGGCTTGGGCGTGGTTATCATGGGCCCGGTCGGAGGGGGACGTTTGGCTTCGCCCGAAAATGCTTTGGGCGAAAAGCTGAACCTGGGTTCGATAGCAACCTATGAACTGGCCTTTAAGTTTGTCTTAAGCAATCCAAATGTTACCTGTGCTTTATCGGGCATGGAAAATCTGGCTGTTTTGAAAAAAAATGTTCAAGTCATCAATAATTTCACTTCGTTGACGACGGAAGAACAGGCCAACCTCCAACAGGCCTTAACCGAACTTCAAAAGTTCAGCGAACTTTATTGCACGGGATGCAAATATTGCAACGGCTGCCCTCAAAGCATAAAAATTGACCAAATCTTCGGTCTATATACTTACTATAATGTTTACGGTTTAACCGATTTTGCCAAGCAGGCCTATGCCAGGTATCTGAAAAACCAAAATGTTGGCCAAATCGAAACTTGTTTGGAATGCGGACTGTGCGAATCCAAATGTCCACAAAAACTTCCTATTATTGAAGATTTAAAGAAAGTAGATCGGGTATTACGAACATGAAACCAATTTGGGGTGCCTATCTCGAGGACTATTCAACCATCAAATTAATCATCCCTACCAGTCTGAACATAAAAAAAGAGGCGATTGTATTAAGGGGCGCCGGAAAAAAATACCGGCTGGTTCCGTTTAAGGAAGAAGTATTCGGCGAAGAACTGCACCTTTATACCCATTTTCAGGGGGTTATCTACTTACACATCGATTACCAGGTGTTTTTGAGTCCGACTTTTTCTTATCCTTTATCGCTCGGGAAAATTACCAGAATCCCCCGCTTTGAGTTCGAAACAGCGTATGACGGACCGCTCGGATTTGAATATCACCCAGAATATACCGTCTTTCGGATTTGGGCACCCGTCGCCAAAGAAGTTGTTTTGGTTTTGGTGCACGGTGATACGACCCAGGATCATATGAAATATGTCGGAAGAGGCGTGTGGGAATTAAAAGTTACGGGCGATCTTGATCGCTGGGGTTATTACTACTTAATCCGGGTCAACCAGGTATTGGAACCCGTGCTAGACCCGTACGGCTTAAGTGCAAGTCCCAATTTTACGATGAATTTCGTTATCGATTGGGAAAAGACTTATCCGATGCAAAACGAACGTCCCCCTTTCAGCGGCCGTTATGTCGATGCGATTATCTACGAAATGCATTTAAGGGATTTTTCCCTTACCCGTTTTTCGAGCCTACCCGACGAGCGACGCAGTTTCTATTTGGAGACCGTCAAACCAAGCAGCCGGTATCCGGACTCGGGCATCAGCCATTTGCAACGCTTGGGGATAACCCATGTGCAGCTTTTGCCGATTTTCGGGTTTGGCGGAGTCGACGAAACGAACCAACAGACCGGTTATAACTGGGGTTACAATCCGGTCAGTTACAATACCCCGTCGAATTGGTTTGCGGCTGATTTGTACAATCCGTACGGTGCTATCAACGAACTCAAGCAAATGATCGACGAACTTCACCGCCATGGTTTAAAAGTCAACATGGATGTGGTTTACAACCATGTTTATGATGCAGAGATGTTTTCGTATGCCAAGTTTGTTCCGGGTTATTTTTTCCGGTATGACGAAAAAGGCTTCAAAACGAATGCGAGCGGGTGCGGAAACGATTTGGCGACCGAACGGTACATGGTCCGGCGTTTTGTCATCGATTCGCTGAAGTTTTGGGCCAGCCGTTATTTAATGGACGGTTTCCGCTTCGATTTGATGGGACTGATGGATACGACCACCATCCAGGGAATGGCCAAAGAACTTAAACAAATCTATCCCGAAATCATGCTTTACGGGGAAGGCTGGGAAATGCCGACACCGTTGGAACCGCACAAAGCGGCTAACTATAAAAATTATTGGCAATTGACGAATCTCGCCTTCTTTAACGATTTGTTCCGGGACGGTTTTAAGGGTTCGCCTTTGAAACTAACCAAAGGCTATGTCTTGGGCGAAAAAATCGATAAAGAACTTTTTATCCATTTGATAAAAGGATCCTGCCAGGATGAGTTCCGCTTTTTGGCGCCGACCCAATCAATCAATTTCGTGGAATGCCATGACAATTATACGTTTTTCGATCAAATGAAAATCCTCTGCAAGGATTTTTCTCCCGAAGAACAGCTCGATCGCGTAAGGCTTGCGTTGAGCTTGGTCGTTTTCAGCCAGGGAATTCCGTTTATTCATGCGGGGGAAGAGTTTTTGCGCACCAAACAGGGCGTGGAAAACTCGTACCGCTCGGACGATAAAATCAACGGGCTTGATTGGGACAGGCAACAAGCATTCGACGAATTGACCCAATCTTTAAGCGATATGATTGCCCTTCGAAAGGAATATGCGCTCTTTCGGATGACGGAACGCGAACAAGCGGAAAAACACATCAAATTCGACAAGAGCGGAATCAACCAATGCGTTTCGTTTCGATTGATTTCGGAAACCGAAGAACTGCAGGTTATCGTCTGCAATTCTTACGAAGCCGAAGTATTCTATTTTGCCCCGCTGGTAACCTTGATTTTTGACGGCCAAAGAAAGGTGCAAAAAGAGGTCAGCCAATTGGAAATCAATCGACCGAGTGTGTATATTTTGCGCCGACGGTAAAAAAAAGGTCTTAATCGGATTGACGATTAAGACCTTTTGGTTTACAGCGAATCCCGCTCGCTGATGACATCGATGATTTTTTGCGACATGATTTTATATAACGGAACGAAGAGGGCAAGGGTGGTTGTTGCGATTAGGAAAAGGACGAGGTATAATGGCGACCTCGTGGTCGGCATAAACATCGATAAGTGAACCTGGTTCAATTCATCCATAATACCGGAATTAAAGTACCTGATGGCATAAGAACCTAGGAAAAGAGCGAGGATGTAAGCTACCAGACTGATGACAAAGGTTTGGAAAATGTAGATAAACGAAACCCGGAAACCGCTTAAGCCGATGGAGCGGAAGATACCGATTTCTTTCTTGGAATCGACGATATCGAGCGTCGTGATGGTCCAAAGAATTCCGATACTGAAGACCGCAAACACAAACAAACCCGCCTTTGAAATCAAATCGACGAAAGGGTCAATCGTGTAAGCATCGATATCGTTCCGATAAGGCCAAACGTCGAGAATATAGCCGTTTTGATAAGCGTTATTGAACAATTGGTAAGCCTGTTTGGCATCGGTTGGAAGTTCGGCCAAAAGGTTTTCGCTGTCTTGGACTAGGTAGCGGAATAAATCGCCATAGGACTGTTTATCCAATTGAATATAAGGACTGTCGGATAAGCCGGAAATCGTAAATTCCCGCTCAAACGGTTCCTTGCCCATGCCTTCCTGGTGGATGGTAAGAACCAGTGTTTTATTTCTAATTTGGGTATTCCAAGTTAAATTGGTTTGATCAAAGTTGGTTTTATTGATGGTGACACCGAATAAACTCTCCGCTATCGAATAAGGCAGAAGTAAAGAGTTTGGTCCTGTCGGATAGCCTCCGATGTAACGCCACCGGTTCCAACTGTCACGCGCCTGAAGAATGTTTTGGTTGACATTGGAGAACGAAAAGTTTTTCGGCGCATAAGTGCTTTCGGTATCCTTTATTTTGAGGCTGCCGGTCGAAAGGTAGCGGCTGGAGTCCAAAGTAGAACTCAGCGTCATCTTTTCGATTTCGAAGTCGTCTTCCCACAATATTACCGCATTCATCATCATAAATTCGTTTTGGAATGCATAATTTGTTTTATCGAGCGGATTGTATGCACCGTCTTGGAACAGATGAAGCCAAGATCGGTGATCGGTTTGGACGATGCCGACAATCCGGTAATTGTCTTGGAACGACAAATTGATCACCCGTCCGATATAATCGTAAAGCGTATCGAATCTAGGTAAACGGTCGAAATAGACAAAATGGTCAATTAAGTAATCGGTAACGAGAATTTCTTTCGGTTGTTGCGGAACCCGACCAGCAATCAGATTATACTGATTGTGGGTATCGTATTGCACGATAGTATGAATGTAACCCGGATAATAGGTACGGGCGATTTTGTAATTGTCCAAAGCAATATCGATGTTGACTGCTTGGTATTTGTGAATGTTTAATCCCGGATTTAATTCTTTCAACGTTTCGTAAGATTTTTTGGGAAGCGGATGGCCTTGGTACTGTTTATAGAAATCGCCTTTGATAAACTCAGCCGGCAAATTCGCTTTGGCCTGAATATTGGTATACTGATAGCCGTTTTCGACCGCCGTATAAATATTTTGGCGGAGCTTATCGCCTTTTAGCTCAATTGTAAACGACAGGAATGCTAAACTCAAGGCCGAAATCAATGTCATGACCAAAAAGCGCATCTTTTTCTTGTAAATGTTTTTAAGCGATAGTTTAACGGAAGTCCGAAGCGGAACATGGGCTCTTTTTAAGTGGAGCGGTTCGATGTTTTCGCCATTGAATTCCGCCTTGCTGTCGGCGACAATCGCGCCGTCTTCCATCTGGATGATGCGATCGCCGTAAAGGAAAGCCGATTCCTCGTCGTGGGTGACGATGATAATCAACCGGTCTTCGGCCAGTTTTTTGAAAAGTTTGAAAATCGTTTCGCTGGTTTCGGAATCAAGGTTTCCCGTCGGCTCGTCCGCAATAATCATCTTCGGATTCTTGATTAAAGCCCGGGCAATCGCAATCCGTTGGCGCTGTCCGCCCGAAAGTTCGTGGACCTTGCGTTTTTCCAGATTGTCGAGTTCGACTTCCGTCAAAATCTTTTTGACGCGTTTTTTGATTTCCCGGGGAGGAACTTTTTGCATTTCGAGCGGAAGACTGATGTTTTGAAACAGATTCAAATCTTTTAGGATATTATATTCCTGGAAAACAAAACCCAAATAACTGTTTAAATAATCATTGAGTTCCTTTTTGGAAAAAGAATCGATGGTACGGTTTTCAATCCAAATATGACCTTCGTCGGCTTTGTCCAAACCGCCGAGCAGGTTCAGTAAAGTGCTCTTGCCACAACCCGAGGGGCCGATGATAAAAACCAAACCGCGATTGGGGAAAGTTACATGGAAATTCTTAATCGCATGAATTCGTTCGGAACCGGAACGATAATACTTGTTGACATTTTCGAGTCGAATCATCGCGGGGTCCTCCTAGTTCGTTTTGATAACATCTATCGGATGTTTTTTGCTTAAGGATATAAGCGGGAAGATGGTGGCAAGGGTCGGCACCCAAGTGGCGATGCCCAAAATGGTTACAATACCTAGGAATGTCATTTTGATAATCTTCAAATCGACCAAAGCGATTTGGGTAAAGCGGTAATCAAGGACATAGAGGAAAACCCAAGTGGTAATAACCGACAAAAGGAAAGAAGCTAAGCCCATGATTACAACTTGGAAAAAGTAAATCAAAGCAATCTTGAAGCCGCTGAAGCCCAATGACATATAAATCCCGATATCGCGGGTACTGTTTTTGATATTGATAATGATGAAGTTGAAAATAAACAATACGCTGAAGAGTCCGAACACGAAGAAGAGGCCGACAAAGAACCAAATATTGTCTTTGATAAAATTATCGACCAAAATTACTTTTTGGAAAGCCTGGTTGTCCAAAATGATATCGTTATCGAGCATCAAGCGATAGAGCTGACTGTTGATTTGGGCGTCTTCGTTGATTATCATCGTGATAAAACCGCCTTCGGTAAAGCACAGCCGCAGATAATTCTTAAACCCGTCGGTATCGCTCAATAAAGGCATGTAAATGGCCGGTTCGTCGTAGTCGATGACTTTGGTTACGACAAACGACATGGCAACCGGAATCCGGCCGTTCGCATTGACGTAAAACGGCGTTTGGACATCGATGTCCAGGAATTTGGTCGGGTCCTCGAGCGATTGTTGGGCCCGGTATTTGAAATTCGTGTAACTGTATAATTCCTGCAAATCCCCGGTTAAACCCAAAACCTTGCGCAGGAAACCGGTCGTGACGGCCATTTGTTGAGGCTCGCCTTCGGGCGGTTTGGTCGGGTTGTTTCCGATGGAATCGGTTTTATCGGGATCGGGGGCTTGATCGATCGTGGTAATCAGAATCGAATCGTAAACGCCGACCCGGTCGTTAACGCTGTAAACGATTTGATCGGTGATTGTTTTGATATTGTCGGTCGAAACAAGCCGGTTGTAGTTTTCCGGGGTAATGAAAATCGAATTGTAGAAAATCAGACTGTCGGTGAATGCGACCATTTTGCGCGTGTCGCCCTGGTTTTCGATTTTCTTCAAATCTTCATACTTATCGTAATCGGTTGCTAAAATCCCCTGAATTTCCAAAGGGTATTCGAAATATTCGTAAGTGATGGTTTTACCGAGTAAATCGGTCGGCTCATCCAAAGAAGCATCATTGAAATAGTTTTGATAAATCAGGTTTTCTGCCAGATAATCGGTAATAATAATCGCATAAGCTTTGGAATAGTTTCCTCTGCCGTTTTTGATAAAGGTTGTATATTGTCCTTCGTAAAGATGGATTCTTTGAATTACAGGTGCATAAAAAGGATTCAGTTTTTCGGGATCAGCATTTCGGTCGATCGGGATATAGAAATCCATGCCCCTGATTAAGCTCATCTTGGACTTGGGATCGTGAAACATTTCGTAATATTGTGGGTATTCGAAACTAAAAAAGGCCGAATCGACTATATTGTTGTTGTTGTAATACTTTTTGTGGAGCGCGACATAATCGTTTCCGTAAGTTTTTTGGTAAATCGCATATTCGCCCGTTGTATCCGCAAGCGAAAGATTCACCACTACCCCCGCAAACGTGAGCGATAGCGCAAACAAAAGAATCATAAAGATAAAACGGTACTTATTGAGGAGCACGGCTTTTAGAGCCAGATTGAAACTCGTTTTGACCGGCGTCGCAACCGGTTTTAAGGCGAGGGGTTGTTCATCGGAGGAAATATCCCCAGTATCGCTGATTACGCGGCCGTCTTTGATTTCCAAGATTCGGTCCGCGTATTTGTTGGCCAACTTTTTGTTATGGGTAACGATTATAATCAAGTGGTCTCGGGATAAGTCTTTGAGCAAATCCATGACGATTTTGCTGTTGATGCTGTCGAGGTTGCCGGTCGGCTCGTCCGCAATTATCACCCTCGGGTTTTTAATCAAAGCCCGGGCAATTGCCACTCTTTGGCGTTCGCCGCCCGAGATTTGGTTCATCATGCGTTTTTCCAAACCTGTAAGGCCTACGCGATCGATGATTTTTTGCACCTCGTCGTGATAAGCTTTGGGGTTTTTGTGCTGCAAATCCAAACTGATGGCGATATTGTCGAAAACATTCAAACCTTTCAAGACATTGAATTCCTGGAAGACAAACCCGACATAGGAATTTCGGTAAGTATGGAAGTCTTTCGGGGTAAAATCCGTGGTGGAAACGTCGTCAATCAACAAGTCTCCCGAATCATATTGGTCGATTCCCCCAATAATATTTAACAGTGTGGATTTGCCGGAGCCGCTTTTGCCGACAATAAAATGCATGCCTTGCTGACCGAACGTCAGGTTGATGTCTTTTAAGGCATGGAATTTTTCCGAAGCGGAATGGTAGAATTTGTTGATATTGATCAGTCTAATCATGGCAGTCACCTAATAAAAGATATCGAGGTAGAGCGGTTCCAAAAGGAAAGTTCCGTCGGTATCCACTAAACCGTATAACTGATTGGCTAATTGGACTTTGGCCAAGGCTTTGTTTTGGTAAAAGCTCGATATTCGGAAATTGGAAATATTGATCGGGTTTTCGTTCATGACGGTACCGTCCGGTTTGGTTAAATCCATCTGTAGAAAGTACGGTTTATTGTCGTCGTCGAAAAGCAATTTTCCCAGATAATTGGCATTGAGGACCCGATGTCCGTTAAGGACAAACGACCCGTCAAAAAAGTCACCTACGGAAAGGAAATAGCCACCGGTTCCGAGGATAAAGGAATTCCAGGTTTTTCCGTAAGGCAACGTGCCGTCGGTGGTTAAGATATTGTAGTGTTTATAGATAAAATTGCCTTCCGGATAAAGTTCGTAATCGGCCACAAAAGCATAATTTTCGCGAAAATTTCGGGCATAATCAAACATCAGTGTGGTGTTGTTTTCCCCTTTTAAGGTATTGCCGTTTTGGTCGATAAAGAAGTAACGCAGAGAACTTTCGTCCAGCCTTCCGGAAACGATGACCCCGTTGGCCACGCGGGCAAAGCCGTTATAAAAGTAATCCGCAAAATGATACTTTTGGTTTCCCACGTAAAGGCCGAAGAAATCCATCAGTTGGTAATACATGATGCCGTCAACAAGATTTCCGACAATCGCATAGCCGTTTTTAAAGGACGATGCGTAATCAAAACTTTTGTTCCATAACGTGAAATCGTCGTTCATGAAAGTCCATTTTCCGGTCGATAAGATTTCGATTGTGAGGAAACCTTCCTGGAAGAAGTGGTGGGCTCTGAGATGGTCGGGAAAAGTATAGAGGATTTCCCCTTTCGGGTTGATGATATATTGTTGGCCGTTTAATGTGACGATCGCTTTATCCTCTTTCATGAACCCCGCCTCGTCGTATTGGGGTTTCAACAAGACTTCGCCGGTGTTTTTGATGTAACCGTATTTCATGGCCTGGTTGATTTTTTTACCCACAACCAGGGTTTCGCCGAATTCCGGTACGATTTCGTCGTACTCGGAAAGGGAAAAGGTTTCGCCGTCCGGATTCATTAGAGCGGGACCATCGTCGGTGTAAACGACACAAAAGGCACCGTTAAGATATTTCTTTTGGCAGGCATAGGCTGAAAAAACAAGCAGAAATATAGTCAAAAGGAAACAAATTTTTTTACTCATAAACTACCTCAACGTTATATATATTATACCAAAAACGGACAATTCTCGCAACCAAAGAAAAAATAATAATAAAGAGAAAGGACGTGGTTCGATGGAAAAAATCACGGGAGTAATTTTGGCGGGGGGAAAAGGGACAAGGATGAACGGCTCCAAGCCCAAAGTTTTGATGGAAATCGAGGGAAAGCCGATGATTAAACGGATTGCGGAGTGTTTTGACCCTGCGGATTTTAAAAAAACAATTGTGGTGGTGGGCGATTTAAAAAGCGAAATCGCCCGGGTTTTAGCTTCAGACATCCGGTTTGCCAGGCAGGCAGAACCCAAGGGGACGCTGGATGCCTTCAAAAGCGCTCTACCTTTTTTGACGGATGGCGACACCGCTTTAGTCGTTCCGGCCGATATTCCCTTTTTAACCAAAGAAAGATTAACCGAAATCATCAAATTCCATTATGAAACCCAAGGAAAAGCGGTCGTAGTCGGGATGAAAGTCGAAAATCCTAAAGGCTACGGTCGCCTGACAATAAGAAATAATCGCTTATCAATAATTGAAGAAAAAGAAGCAAACTCAACCGAAAAAATGATACCTTACGTCAATACGGGAATTTATGTGTTTCCGATTTCGTTGGTCAAAGATTTGGTAAATCAGGTAACCAACCGAAATCAATCCGGCGAATATTATCTGACGGACCTGGTTGCGTTATTGGCCGAAAAGGATCAAATCGTGCCGCTTTATTATCCGGAGGATTATACATTGAAAGGGGTTAACGATTTGACATCGCTTAAATCCTTACTCGAAGAGAAGGCCCGCCAGGAAAAAGGCAATTGATATGCTTTACAAAAAGTTCAATGTATGATAAAATTACCTTAGCACTGATGAAAAACCAGGCCAAAGGGGGAAATATGAAGCTGATCATAATTATCGTTGCCAATGAGGATGCAACAAAAGTAACCAATGCGCTCCTGAAGGAAAAATTCTTTGTCACGAAACTTGCCACAACCGGAGGGTTGTTAATGAGCGGCAACACGACTTTGTTGGTGGGAACCAACGAAGAAAATGTTGATCATGCGATTGATATTGTGGGAGGTTACAGTAAAACCCGGAAGAAAGTTGTGCCGAGCACAATCCCGAACGAATTTGGAATGTTTTCCTCCTATCCGTTAGAGGTTCAGGTAGGTGGAGCAACCATCTTTGTCATTGACATTGAGAAATTTATCAAATTGTAATGTCCTGTTTTGATAATTCCTTTCCGCCTTTGATCAAGGTCGACAGCCTAATTAAAGGCTTTTCTTTTGGCTGCAAAAAAAACTTATGCAATGAAAAGAAAAAAAATCGCAAATATAGTATAATATTGAATGATAACGCTTGCTTACCGTCGTTTTTGGTGTAAGCAAAATGGATAGTTTTATTTGGAGGTATTATGAAAGAATATTTAGCAAAAGAAATCAGAAATGTCGCCATCTTGGGACATATGGGTTCGGGAAAGACGAGTCTTGCGGAATCGTTCCTTTACGTCAGCAAAGCCATTTCGAAAAAAGGCGAAGTAGAACGTAAAAACACCGTATCCGACTGGCTTCCCGAAGAACAAAACCGTTTGACTTCCTTGTCAACTTCACTTATTCCCCTTGAATGGAAAAATTATAAGCTCAATGTCCTTGACACACCGGGATCGGAAGAATTTGTCGGCGAACACGAAAATGTTTTGAATGTCGTCAATTCCGCCGTAATCTTGCTTGATGCCACCAAAGGCGTGGAAGTCGGAACCGAACGGGTGTGGGACGAAGTAAGCAAACGCAATTTGCCTACGATAATTTTTGTCAATAAAATGGATAAAGAAAATGTTAAAGTCGACCGCGTTTTGGAAAGCATCAATAAGACTTTCGGCCAAAAAGCCATTCCGCTTTGCTGGCCGCTCGGAGGCGAAAACGATTTCCAAGGTTTCTTTAACATTGTCAATAAAAAAGAATATCGCATCAGCGGCGATTCGACCATAGAAGGCGATTTATCGGACGAAGCGCTGAGCAAATACGATGAATTGTACGAAAAAGTGGTGGAAGCGGTAGCCGAAACGAGCGAAGAATTGTTGGAAAAATTCTTCGGCGGCGAAGAATTGACCCAAGACGAACTTAACGACGGTTTAAGAACCGGTGTTTTGAACGGCGATATTATTCCGATAGTTTTCGGTTCGGCGGTTAAAAACGTCTGCGTTCATGAATTGTTGAATATGATGAGTACGCTGCTTCCTAGTCCCCTTGACGCTAAACCAAAAACCGGCGTCAACCCTAAAACCGGCGACAAAATCACCCGCCTTCCGGACGAAAACCTGCCGTTCTCGGGTTATGTCTTCAAGACCATTATTGACCCGTTCCTTGGCACCATGAATTTATTTTATGTGGCCAGCGGAAATACCAAAGGTTTAGCCGATCCTTATTTGGCCAATAAAGACCAAACCATTAAAGTCGGCCAATTCGTAACCTTAATGGGCAAAACCCAAATTCCGGTTGATGTATTGCATGCCGGAGATATCGGAGTTGCCTTAAAAATGGATTTGGAAACCGGCGCAACTTTCTGCGATCGGAGAGATCCGGTTTTGTATGATGCGGTGGAAATTCCGACACCGATTATTTATGTCGCAATCGTTGCCAAAACCAAACAAGACGAAGACAAGATTTCTTCCGCTTTGCAACGTTTGAACATCGAAGACCCTTCGTTTGAAATCAAACGTAACCCGGAAACCAGCCAATTGTTGATCGGCGGTCAGGGTATGACTCATATCGGCTACATTCTCGATAAGATGAAGAACATGTACAAAGTCGATGTCGACATTACGGAACCAAAAATCGTTTACCGCGAAACAATCCGTAAAGTTGGTTCCGCTCAAGGACGCCATAAGAAACAATCAGGGGGTGCCGGACAATTCGGTGATGTTTGGATTCGTTTCGAACCAATCCCTGACGGTTTCGAATTTGCTTCCGAAGTCGTCGGCGGTGCCGTTCCGAAAAACTTCTTCCCGGCCGTTGAAAAAGGTTTAATCGAAACCTTGGAACACGGGCCGCTAGCCGGATTCCCGGTAATCGGCGTGAGAGCCGTTCTTTATGACGGATCTTACCACCCGGTTGACTCCAACGAAATTTCCTTTAAGCTTGCCGCCGCATTAGCTTTCAAAGAAGCCTGCAAGACTATCCGTCCTACCATCCTCGAACCGATTATGGAAGTCGAAGTTACCGTTAAAGACGAATATGTCGGCGACATCATGGGCGATATGAACAAACGCCGCGGCCAAGTTCTCGGTATCGAACCGAGACAAGGCGGTAGACAAGTAGTCTTCGCGCAAGTTCCGGAAGCCGAAATCATTAAGTATGCAACCGACCTTAAGGCCATGACCCAAGGCAGCGGTCACTTTACCAGAAAATTTGTCCGCTACGAAGAAGTTCCGGAACATCTGATTGCCAAAATTGTGGAAGAATACAAGAAACAATAATACTTAATCAATTGATTTTGCAATTATCAGGATTGATTCTCCTTTGGGAGTCAATCCTTTTTATTTTGAAAGAAAAAGAAAGCAATTTGGGAATAACAAATTCTTTGCTTATTATGGTATAATTTTCCTCGGAAGAAGGTTAATTATGGGAAGTTTTAAAGAAGCAATCCTTGATACTTTGGAATATATCGAAAACAACCTGAAAACGGAAATAACTTTGGAGCAACTCGCAAGAAGGGTCAATTATTCCAAGTACCATTTCGCCCGAGGTTTTATTTTTTATGTCGGGACATCCATTATGGACTATGTCAACACCCGCCGTTTGATTCATGCCATCTCGGAAATCAAAACCGGAAAAAAGGCCAGCGACGTTATCTACGATTACGGGTTTGCCACCTTGACCGGTTTCACCAAAGCTTTCAAACGGAAATTCGGGACCACACCGTCCCAGTTTAAAGCCTCTTTGGATATTTCGATTCCCCCGCTATCCCTAAATTACCTGATTTACAATAATATCAAAGGAGATTTTCTGATGGAACCAAAAATCATTTCGAAAGAAAAATTCACGATTGCGGGCTTTGCCTTTTTAACCACCACCAAGAATAACCAAANNAAACCAAAACTTTAAAGACATCCCTCAGTTTTGGGAACAGTACATGAGCGACGGAAGATTGGAAAAACTGCACCAAGAACCGTTTGTCAAAAATCATGCAGAATACGGGGCCTGTTTGCCGATGGACGAAAACGGCAATTTCAAGTATTTTATCGGGGTCGAAACAAACGGCATGCCGATTCCTGCGACTTATGATGTTTACGAGGTAAACAGTCAGAGTTATGCGGTATTTACTACCCCGAAAGCCAATAATGACAATTTTTCCCAAAAAATCCAGGAAACCTGGCGTTTTATCTATGCGCAATGGCTGCCTAATTCGCCTTATGTGTTTGATTCCGCGGGCATTGATTTCGAACTGTATGATCAAAGATGCTACAGCGACGAAAACAAAGTTATCGATATTTACATTCCGATAAAGCCTAAAAACAAATAATTTATTTTTTAAGGATTGATTTTTTTAGGAGTCAATCCTTTTTTATAAAGGTTAAATAATCACTTGGAAAATAAAAAACACTCCTTTTGGGAAAAAGGGGTGCATTTTTATTATATGGTTTTACGGTTTGATATTGAATTGGTAGAAATAGCGCAAAATGGCGATAGCTGTCTTGGCATCCACCGGGTCCAAATCGTAAATGAAGTCAATTGCTTCGTTTACAGGCAAAAGTTTAACTTTTAAGAATTCGTCTTTATCCATTTCGAGAGGGTTGTAAAACAATTCGGTAGCCAAGAAGAGGTGGATGACCTCATTGGAAAAACCGGGGCTGGGGTAATATTTGCCCAGAAAGCGGAAGTTTTTCGCATCGTATCCGGTTTCTTCTCGCAATTCACGCCTTGCGCATTGTTTCGGATTTTCTCCTTCTTCCAACAGTCCCGCCGGGATTTCCAAAAGCGGTTTTTCGAGGGCGGCGCGGTATTGTTCAATCAAAAGGATTTCGTTGTTGTCGTTGATGGCAAGAACACCAACACCGCCTTGGTGTTCGACGATTTCGCGCATCGCGATTTCCTGGTTCGGCAAATAGATGAACTTTTTCTTAAGGGTTAAAATCCGTCCTTTGTAAAGGGTAATACTGTAATAAGGCTTTTCTTTCATAAAAAATCAACCTCAGAACAATAATTGTTTAAAATAATCAAAGATGACTTTGCTGCTTGGGGATTCCTGCATTCTTTCGGGGTGCCACTGAAAAGCGATAATCGGTAAGGATTCGTGTTCGATGCCTTCGATGATGTCTTCGTGTTGATAGATCACTTTAAAGCCGGGAGCAACCGCGTTGATGGCCTGATGGTGGTAAGTATTGATCATAAATTCGGAAGGAAGTTGAGCGGTCAGCAAGGTGTCTGTGACTTTTTTTACGGGATGCTCTTTGTCCTGATGGGAATGCGATAGGTGCGCATTTTCAATATCCTGATAAAGGCTTCCCCCCATAAAAACATTGATTGATTGCAAACCGCGGCAAATCCCCAAAACCGGCTTTTTATTTTTGATCGCATGATCAAGAATCAATTGATCGACTTTGTCCAAGCGTTCGTCAATCCCTTTGGACAACCCCGCGTTTTCTTCCTGGTAATATTTCGGATTTAGGTCGTTGCCCCCGATAATTAAGAAGCCGTCGCAAAATTCCAACAGTTTGGTCAAATCGACTTCCGGATAAGGCAGAATGAGGGGAACCAGCTTCCGGTCGGTTAATGCTTTCAGATATAAGGTATTGACTTGGAGAATTTCGTTGTCAGCGTTTTTTTGCAAACGTGGGCTGACCCCGATTATTTTTTGGTTCATTGTGCTTGTCTCCGTTTCTTTTATGCAATAATAATTATCTCTTAGAATAATTTTACCATATAATTATGCGAAAGATTGGTAAAATGCGAATAAATTCCCGCTTCTTTCGCCATCATTGTACAAGAAATGCTCGGGGTCATATTATATAATGGTGATAAAGTGATAGTATACAAATACCACGGTTGTGGAAACAGTTTTTTGATTGTGAATGGGGAAGAATGTTTTGATTATGCCAAACTGGCCCAAAGACTTTGCAATGCCCAAGACGGACTCGGAGCTGACGGTTTATTGGCGGTAAACCAAAACCCCCTTACGATGCGCATTTTTAATAAAGACGGAAGCGAAGCCAAGATGTGCGGAAACGGCATTCGGTGCTTCGTCCATTACTGTTTCAATCAAAGGTTGATTGAAGGGGAAGTGGTAAAAGTATCTACCAAGGCCGGGTTGATCGAAGTTAAAATCATTTCCACCAATCCGTTTGTTTGCGATGTCAATTTAGGTAAACCCATCATTTCGGAAGAAAGCCCAAAACCGATTGTCTTAATTGATAAAAAGCCCCTTGAGCTTCAATCGTTATGGCTGGGGACCGAACACGGAGTTGTTTTGGTTGACGGTTTTTCCGAGTTGGAAAGCAAAGCCGTTATTGAAGAGTTTTTAAAAGCGACTCCTTTTCTCAACGGTACCAATGTTAATTTTTTAATTATGCTCGATTCGGAACATGCTTTGGTTAAAACTTTTGAACGGGGGGTAGGTTGGACGCCAAGCTGCGGAACGGGTGCGGGGGCGAGTTTTATCGTTGCCAAAAGAACAGGCAAGTGCGGTCAAGTTTTACGGATTCTTAATCCATTCGGTTTTTTGAAAGTTTACGAGGACGCTAAAGGAAGAGTCCATCTAGTCGGACCATCGCAAAGAATCGCCAAAATCTGGGTGAAAAAAATTTTGGAAAAATAATAAAAAAACTTTAAAAAACGCCTGTTTTTTATTTTTTTGTTAAAAACGGGAAGGAAAGACTGTTGTTTTTTTGAAAAAAGTTCTTTTGAAAATCATTTGCATAAAGTCGCATTAAATGGTATAATAAAACAAGTTAATAAGAATTTAATTAAAAAAATTATATATTATTTTTTATTCTTGAGAAAGTGTGGGTGAATATGAAGAAAAAACGCAGAAGATACGAACTTAAACCGGAAATCGAACGTTATCATCCCAACTATTTGGTGGGGTTAACACCCGAACAAGTTGAAGAACGCAAAAAACAAGGTAAGGTTAATGTTAGTCCCAAAGGGAGTTCCAAAACGGTTCTCGATATCATTCTCAAAAATGTTTTTACCTTTTTCAATGCGATGTATGCCACAATCTTTGTCTTGTTGTTGATTGCGGATGCAACGATCATGAATTTTACTTTCATCGGTTTGGTCGTCATCAACACGATGATTGGGATTTTTCAGGAAATCCGTTCCAAGCGCAAAATCGACCAGTTGTCGCTCTTGTCGGCGCCGACCGCTACCGTTGTGCGCAACGAAGGAAAACAGGAAATTCGGATTGAAGAAGTTGTCCTTGACGATATCATTTATTTATCCACCGGCAAGCAAATCATTACCGACGCTATTTTGGTTCATGGCGAAGTGGAAGTCAACGAATCGCAATTGACCGGCGAAGCCATTCCGATTCGGAAAATGCAAGGTGATACCCTTTACTCCGGAAGTTATGTCGTTTCGGGTAACTGTTATGCCAAAGTCGAACGGGTGGGCGAAGAAAACAAAATCGAACAGTATGCCAGTCAAGCGCGTAAACACGTCAAACCCCGCTCGGAGATTCTTCGGTCGCTTGGATATCTGTTAAGATTCGTCAGTATTATCATCATTCCTTGCGCAATCATTTTGTTCGCCAAAGCGGAAGGAATCAACCTTCGAGACATTAAGTCCATAATTCCGGCCCTTAAGGCCAGCACCACTTATCAAACCAGTATTGTAACAACCTCGGCAGCTTTAATCGGAATGATCCCGGCAGGGCTCTTTTTGTTAACTACGGTTGCTTTGGCGGTTGGGGTAATGCGTCTTGCCCGCCAACAAACCTTGGTTCAGGAACTTTATTGCATCGAAACCTTAGCGCGTGTCGATGTCTTGTGTTTGGACAAGACCGGAACCATTACCGACGGTACGATGACCGTAACGAGATACATCGAATACAACAGAAGAAGCGAATACAACGTGGAAGACATCATCAGTTCGATGAACACCGCGCTTCAGGAAACCAATTCGACTTCCAAAGCCTTGGAAACTTATTTTGGCTTCGGCAAAAAGATGACCCCGGTCGAAATCTTTCCGTTTTCTTCGGATACCAAATACAGCGCGGTAACCTTCGAAAAAGAAGGAACCTTTATTCTGGGGGCACCGGAATTTGTTTTGAAAAACAATTACGAACGGGTGGCCGATGATGTCAACGAGTACGCCAACCAAGGTTTACGGGTCTTGGCGCTTGCCCACAGTCAACTCCCGCTTAAAAACGGGGTCATTCAACGGGTTCCGAGAATTGTGGCCTTGATTTTGATTGAAGACCAAATCCGCCGGGAAGCCTATGACACGATTAAATTTTTCAAAGATAACGGCGTCCAAGTCAAAGTCATTTCCGGGGACAATCCGGTCACCGTTTCGGAAGTTGCGAAACGCGTGGGGATTGAGAATGCGGAAGATTATATCAGTTTGGACGGGTTAACCGACGAAGAAGTAGCCCAAGTGGCCAACGGTTATACCGTTTTCGGTCGGGTTAAACCGGAACAAAAGAAAATCATCGTCCAGGCTTTGAAAGCCAACAAACACACGGTTGCCATGACCGGCGACGGCGTGAACGATATTTTGGCTTTAAAAGAAGCGGATTGCAGTATCGCGATGGCTTCGGGCAGCGATGCGGTGCGAAACGTCGCACAGCTCGTTTTGCTTGATTCCAATTTCTCCTCGATGCCGCAAGTCGTAAGCGAAGGACGGCGCGTCATCAACAACATTCAACGCACCGCCATGCTTTACCTCGTCAAAACGCTCTTTACGTTCTTTATGGCCATCCTGACCATCAGCAATTTCTTCAAGTTTTTCTCCCCGGGCGGTAACGGCGGATATCCCCTCGAAAGCAGCCAAATGCTCATGATCGAGTTTTTCGTAATCGGTATTCCGACCTTTTTCCTGGCTCTGCAGCCGAACAAAAACATCGTACGGGGAAAATTCCTGTTTAATGTCATCCGAAGCGCCCTGCCAAGTTCCTTGACGATTGCGATTGAGGTGGCGCTTGCTTATCTGGTTGCCAAAATGTTCGGTTTTACCGATATGCAGGTAGTTACAATCGTGGTTATTACTGCCACCGCCACTTACCTCATGATTTTGTTTGTGGCATGCAAACCGTTTACGGCCATGAAAGTAATTCTCTTTTCGCTGATGTCCATCTGCTGTCTGACGATTATCATATGCTCTTCCATTGATGTCAAAATCGGCCGTTTCAGTTTCCGGGAACAATTTAAATTGGTTCCGCTTTACGAGACCGTGTATCGGCCGCTTGAAAACCCTCATATCGTGGAAGAAGAAAACGGGGATTTGATTTGGTATGTCGGCGATATCAGGACCGGCATTGCCTCCATCAATGAAAATCCGGTTGACGAAAACGATCGGGAAATTCCTGATTTTTATCTCAACGAAGATGCCTTTTGGGTTATCGAGGGTCAGAAAACCACCATCAAAGCAAAAGTCGAACACAAGATTTCCGCCAACGGTCTCCTGTTATCGATTTGCCTGACTTTATCATCGTCAATCATAATTTATGTTGCCAACTATTTGGTCGATTGGTTCATGAAACGGCCGCTCGACAAGATCAAAGAGTTAAGTCAACAAGCCAACCAATTCGTCAAATAGTTACGGATTTGGTGCAAATAAACACGTTAGAAGCTCCCCTTCTAGCGTGTTATTTTTTGGGGAATGTGCCTTTTAAATACACAATTTTTTTTTATCTTAATAGAATAAAGTAAGACTGATTTTGAAAAAAGGATTGATAGACTTGGAGACCGTATTGGCTTTAAAAAACGTCTGCAAAAATTTCTATACGGAATTGGGCGAATTGAAAGTACTAAACAATATTTCTTTTGAAGTCAAAAAAGGCGAAATCATCGCTTTGATTGGTCCGAGCGGAAGCGGAAAAACCACACTTCTGAACATCTTGGCCAAAATCATTCCGCCGACTTCGGGGGAAGTCTATTTGGACGGGGAAATCGGCTATATGTTTCAGCGCGACCATCTGCTCGAATGGCGCACGATTTGGAAAAATCTCTTGATTGGGCTGGAAATAACGGGCCAAAACGATGAAATACATCAGGAAAGAATCAAAGAAATGTTGCGCAAATACGGTTTGGACGGTTTCACCAGGAACTTCCCGCACGAATTGTCGGGCGGGATGCGCCAAAGGATTGCCCTCATTCGCACATTGTCGATTGAGCCGAAAATCCTGTTGTTGGATGAACCGTTTTCCTCTTTGGACTATCAGACGCGTTTAATGGTGAGCGACGATATCTACCATATGATCAAAACCGAAAAACTTACCGCTATTTTAGTCACCCACGATATTTCGGAAGCTATTTCGATGGCGGACCGGATTGTTGTCTTAAGCGAACGCCCGGCGGAGATTATCAATATTCACGACATCAAATTGACCATCAACGGTCCCAAAACGCCCCTGAAAGCGCGTACTGCCGATGAGTTTCGTCAATATTTTGATCAAATATGGAAGGAGCTCCACAAATGATGGAACCAAAGGATAATCCTTACTTAATCCACTTGCGTAAGGAAAAACGCAAAATCGTAAGTATTCAGCTAATCTTGCTGGTTTCGCTTCTAATCGCCTGGGAATTAAGTGCCAAGTACGGTCTAATCAATGCCTTTTTGTTCAGTCGGCCATCACGGATTTACCAAATGTTTTGGCAATATTTATGGCACGGAAAACTCTTAACCCATATTGGCGTATCGGTTCTGGAGACTGTTCTCGGACTGGTGCTGGGAACGCTCCTGGGGTTAATCATTGCCATAATTTTGTGGTGGAACGATACGATTGCTAAGATCTTGGATCCGTTTTTAGTCGTTTTGAATGCTTTGCCCAAGACAGCTTTGGCACCCATTTTAATCATTTGGGCGGGTACCGGAATCAAGGGCATCACGGTTGTCGCTATGTCCATTTCCCTGGTCTTAACCATCCTTTCGGCTTTCAACTACTTTCAACAAATCGAAGAAGACAAAATCAAAATGCTCAAAAGTTTCAAAGCCACCAAGTGGCAAATCTTAACCAAACTGATTTTGCCGAGCAATTTTCCCAATCTTGTAAGTATTGTGAAAATCAATATCGGGATGAGTTGGGTCGGGGTGATTGTCGGGGAATTTATAGTTTCCCGTTACGGTATCGGTTATCTGATTGTCTACGGCTCCCAAGTCTTTTTAATGGATTTGGTGATGATGGGAGTCATTGTCTTAGCGTTTATCGCTTTTTTCATGTATGCCGGGGTTGCGGCAGTGGAGAAAAAATTTAAATCAAAAAGGGGATAAAATGAAAAAATTTTGTTCATTATTAATGCTTTTGCTATCGCTGATCGGAATAGCAGGTTGTAAAGGTGACGGTTTAACCAAAATCAAATTGGCCGAAGTTGCCCACTCGGTTTTTTATTCGCCGCAATACGTTGCCTTAAACAAAGGTTTTTTTGAAGAAGAAGGTCTGAAGGTCGAAATCATCAATGTCAACGGGGCCGATAAAGTTATGGCCGCCCTGTTATCGGGCGATGTTCAAATCGGTCTGTGCGGACCGGAAGCTTCGATTTATGTTTACAACAACGGTCAGGAAGATTATATGGTTAACTTTATCCAACTGACCCAACGGGACGGATCTTTTATCGTGGGAAGAGAACCGATCGAAAACTTTGATATTACCATGCTAAAAAACAAAAGCATTTTGGGGGGGCGTAAAGGCGGAGTTCCGGAAATGACCTTGGAATATGTAATCAAGCAAGCCGGTCTTACGGTTTCCCATAACAGTTTTGAAAATGATGTCAATGTTCGTATCGATGTGCAGTTCGGGGCGATGGCCGGAGCCTTTATCAGCGGCGAAGGGGATTTCACAACGCTCTTCGAACCGAATGCCACTCAAATCGAACGTCAAGGCCACGGTTATGTCTTAGCGGCTGTGGGAGCATTGTCGGGAGAAGTCCCTTATACGGCTTACAGTTGCAATAAATCGTATTTGGAAAAGAACCGGGATATCTTGGAAAAATTCACCCGGGCGATTTATCGGGGACAAAAATTTGTCCAGGAAAACTCCAATCGCGATGTGGCAATCGCCATGCAGCCGAGTTTCGTCGAAACATCCCTTGACGATTTGATTATGGTTGTGGCCAGATACCGATCCATCGACGCTTGGTGTCACACTCCTTATTTCAAAGAAGAAGGATTGGACCGTTTGATGGATATCATGGAACTGGCCGGAGAATTGACGGCTCGAGCTCCGTTTGCCAAAATAGTCGATAATTCGCTGGCTGAGAAGATTATCGAAGAAGGGAATTAAAAGGCTTAATTTAAGTTAAAGCCATTTTTTGCAAAGGAAACCGAAAGGTTTCTTTTTTTAGTCAAAAAAAATTGGTTTGTTGTACCATGCAGTATTTCTTAAGACTTTTTGGCCAAATTATGATAAAATAATGTCAATATCGGATGGAGAATACTGACATGAAACATTATTTTGTTATAAACCCAATAGCAGGCAAAGCCAATCAAACCGAATCTTTGTCACAGGAAATCAAACAGGCCTTCGAAAAATATTCCGGACAATACGAAATTTATGTGTCCCAAGCCCCGGGGGATGCCGAAAGGTATGTTCGGGAAAAAGTCAGCACCGAACCGGGCGAAAAGACCTTTTATGCCTGCGGGGGAGACGGCACGACTTTCGAGGTGGCCAACGGTCTAATCGGAGCACCAAATGTCCATTTGGGTGTCATTGCCATCGGTTCCTGCAACGACCTTCTCAAAAACTTCCCGGAATTCGATTTTCTTTCTGTCGAAAGAGCGATTAACGGCAGCCACAAAATGCTCGATGTCCTGAAGGTAAATGACCGTTATTCGGTGAATGTCATCAATATCGGTTTTGATGCCCGGACGAATGCCGACTGCTGCAATTACAAAAAACGAATCAAAAAAATCAAAACCGCTTATAACCTGGCCATTGTTAAAAACTTAATCACCAAAATGTCCCGTAAAATTATCGTAACCGGCGATGGGAAGCCTTTTTTTGACGGGAAGATGTTGCTGGCTACTTTTGCCAACGGTGCGTTTTACGGAGGCGGTTATAAATGCGCTCCCAATGCCCTGGTCGATGACGGTTTAATGGAAATGACCGTTGTTCGGGCGGTTTCGCGGTTTAAGTTTATTTCCTTTATTAAATATTATAAAGACGGTAGTTACATAAATAATCCGAAACTAACCGATGTCATCGCGTATCGCCGGGCTCAAAAGGTCGTCATAGAAGCCGAAAAACCGTTTGAGGTTTGCATTGACGGCGAAAACTATCTGTGGCAGCGGGTGGAAATCGAAATTCTCAATAAGCAATTATCGTTTGTTTTGCCGCGGATTTAACTCAAAGAGAGTAAACTCTTTGAGTTTTTTTGTTTTCGGTTTGCCAAAATCACAAAATTGGACTATAATATAGTTAATAACGGAGGTAATAGTCATGGTTAATTCATGGGAAGAATTGATTTTGCAGGAAACAAAGAAACCGTATTGGGATAAGTTAGCTACTTTTATTCAGGAAGAGGAAAAGCATTTTTTTGTTTTTCCGCCCCGCAGTTACCGGTTTATGGCTTTGGAACTTACACCTTTAGATAAAGTAAAGGTCGTAATATTGGGACAAGATCCTTATCCCGGTTATGGTCAGGCTAACGGACTTGCCTTTTCGGTCAACCGAGGAATCGAAATTCCCAGAAGTTTACAAAACATTTTTCAGGAAATGATTAATGATGTCCATATCCCTGTTCCCCATCACGGCGATTTGAGCTGTTTGGCCCGTCAGGGTGTCTTGCTTCTGAACACGGTGTTAAGTGTCCGCGAAGGTGCGCCGCTCAGTCATGCGGATAAGGGGTGGGAACATTTCACCGACGAGGTCATCAAAACCCTTAACGAACAGAATCGCAAAATCGTTTTTATGCTTTGGGGAAATAAAGCGATTGCGAAAAAGCATTTGCTGACCAATCCCAACCATTTGATCCTTACGGCACCGCACCCATCGCCTCTTTCGGCCAGTCGGGGTTTCTTTGGCTGCAGGCATTTTTCGCAGGCCAATGCTTTTCTGGGCGACCAAGCGATTGATTGGCGGATTATCTAAGAACCCTCTTTGCATATTGATTGCCGCTTTTGAATAAAATGAAGTGGTGATTGATATGCGTTTTTTTATTTGCAAATTAAGATGGACCTTAAGGGTTTTATTGATAATAAGCTTGTTTGGTTTAAGCGGGATAAGTTGGAAAATTGCTGTGGTGGGCGAAACCAATGTTCAAATCGATTTGGCTCCCCATTCCAAAAGCGCGATTTTGATTGAAGCAGAAACCGGTCAGGTTTTGTATGCCAAAGACCCCGATCTGAAACTTGCCCCGGCCAGCATGACGAAAATCATGACCTTAAAACTCATTTTCGATGCTTTGAAGCAGAAACGCATCAATCTTGACGATGTTGTGACGGCGTCGGAGTATGCGGCGGGGATGGGCGGATCGCAGATTTATTTGGGGGTCGGGGAGCAAATGTCCGTGCGCGATTTATTGAAAAGCGTCGGCATTGCTTCGGCTAACGATGCGGCGGTGGCGTTGAGCGAAAAAATCAGCGGCAGCGAGGCGAACTTTGTCCAAATGATGAACAACGAAGCCAAAAAAATGGGACTGAAAAATACCGTGTTTCAAAATGCCACGGGGCTGCCGGAACATAACCATTATTCGACTTGCCGGGATATGGCGATTATGTCGCAAAAACTTTTGGCGGAACACGGTCCCGAAGTCTTGGCGCTGACGTCGCAATACGAAGACTATATCCGGGTCGGAACCGACAAACAGTTTTGGCTGGTCAATACCAACAAATTGGTCAAACATGTTCCCGGTG
The DNA here is from genome assembly GCA_002329485.1 of Caryophanales bacterium UBA1427. Taxonomy (GTDB): domain Bacteria; phylum Bacillota_I; class Bacilli_A; order ML615J-28; family CAG-313; genus UBA1427. The sequence continues at coordinate 34,544 of DCTZ01000030.1, forward strand.
TGGACGGTCTGAAAACCGGCTGGACCGAGGAAGCGGGCTACTGCCTCACCGCTACCATGTCCAAAGACGGTATGCGGGTAATTTCGGTGGTCATGGCCGCTCCGAGCGTAAACGAACGAACCCAGGATACGATGGCATTATTAAATTATGCTTTTGCCAATTTCGAAAAAGAAACCGTTTTGCCCAAGGGCACCGTGGTCGAAACCATTGACAATGTGCTGTTGGAACCTCATCGGATCAATGTCGTAACGGGCGAGGATTTGGTGCGCATCCGAAACAAAAACCAAGAAGCAGAACCCATCAAATGGATTTATAACATCGATTACAAAGCGGTAAACGATTTGAAAAACCTAAATATCGGTTCGGCCAAAGCGTATTCCGGGGAAACGGTGGTCGACGAAGTGCCTTTGCATCTGGAAATCGAAAGTTCCCGAGCTTCGTTTTTCAGTATTTTCCGGGAAATTCTTAAAAAAATCTTCGCTTAAATGCCAAAAAAAACGGGCGAAAGACAAAGAAAGACTTTCTTTTGTGGTCTTCAACAAGAAGGATAAAATTTATTTATGCTTGTCCCTGTCTTGTTTTGACTATGATTGTCGAAGGTCTTTTTTTTCTTTTTTTTCAGTGCTAAAATGGGTATGGTGATAAAGATGGGATTACAAGTGCAAATGGCAATTCGAAGAAATACCCTTTATATTCGTCTTAACGGAGAATTGGATCAGGCCAGTTCGACCGGATTAAAGATCCGAGTCAGCGAAATCGTCAATAAATACTACATCCGAAACATCATTCTCAATTGCCAGAAACTAAACTTCATGGACAGCAGCGGCATCGGATTTATCATCGGCCGTTACAGTCAAATCCGGGTTAGAAAAGGCAAAATTGTTTTATGCGAAATGAACGATATCGTGGAACGGATTTTCAATTTATCGGGTCTTAAAAAAATCTGCCAGGTTGCTTCTTGTGAAGAAGAAGCGGAAGGCTTTTTGGAGGTAGCGTAATGCACAATGAAATGAAAACCAGTTTTTTGGCAAAGTCCGAAAATGTAATTTATGCGCGGACGATTGCAGTGGGATTTTTACTCAATTTAAATTTGGAAATGGGGGTGCTTAATGAAATCAAAACCGTGATTTCCGAAGCTGTGACCAATGCGATTGTGCACGGTTACGGGAGTGACCCTAGCGAATGGGTGCATTTGAACATGAAATACGACGACGAAGCAATCGAAATGGAAGTCATTGACTACGGCATTGGGATTGAAGACGTGGAAAAAGCGAAAGAACCTTTGTATTCGACCAAAGTCGATGAAGAACGGGCGGGACTCGGTTTTACCATTATGGAAGTCTTCACCGATCGGCTCGATGTGATTTCTTCTTTGGGCCGGGGAACCACGGTGAAAATGAAGAAAAAATATTATGCCAAATAAGCAACCGGTTGATTTGGAAGAAGCGGTAATCGAACACCAGGGGCTGGTAAAATCTATCGTTAAGCGATTTTCGGTCAGCGCTTTCGACCGGGATGATTTAATGCAGGCAGGGTTTATGGGTTTAATCGATGCTTTAAGGGGTTTTGACCCCGCCAAAGGCTATGCTTTCAGCACTTATGCGACACCTTTTATTTTGGGAGCAATCAGAAAAGAATTAATCAGCCACCGCCTGGTACCGATTAGTCGGCATTTTCGCCAGATTGTCAAAAAAGTGCAATCGTCCTCGCCCCTGCTTTCCTTGGAAGATTTGGCTCTGAGTTGCGAAACTACCCCGGAAAACATCGTCCTAGCTTTGAACTACCAATCTCATGTAATACCCCTGGATGAAGAACGATTGGAAGAAATTCCTTACTATGGGGACTGGACGGTATCGTTAAAAGAAGAACTTGCCGGTTTTTCCGCAGAAAACCGCCAAATCTTTCAACTGAATTTTTTCCGCCACAGGACGCAAAAGCAAATCGCGAAAATTATGGGAATCAGTCAAGCAAGCGTCAGTCGCCGGTTGCAAAAAATGGTTTCTCTGTTGGTTAAATGATTTTGTTTATTGTTATTTTAAAAGAAAAACGCATTACGGAGGCAATTTGCCTGGCACCGATAATGCGTTTTTTTTGAATATTTTTGCCAAATCAACCAAAAATAACAATGGTGATATTGTGGAAAAACAGATTTATCAAAAAGTCTTAAACAACACAAAAGTGAAGCGACCCGTCGTCAAAAACAGTTTGCAGGCCTTTTTGGTCGGCGGGATTATCGCTTTGCTCGGTCAGGCTTTGCTTGATTTCTATCAACTTGTCGTGAATTTGGAAGAAAAAGTGGCAACCAGTCTGATGTCGATAACTTTGGTGTTTTTGGCTTCGCTTCTGACGGGACTGGGAATCTACGACCGAATCGGACAGTTTGCGGGGGCGGGGTCGATTATCCCGATTACCGGTTTTTCCAATTCGATGACTTCGGCCGCGCTCGAAAGCAAAAGCGAAGGAATCGTTTTGGGAATCATGACCAATATGTTTAAATTGGCGGGAGCGGTCATCGTGGCGGGCATTGTCAGTGCTTTTTTCAGCGCAACCCTGATTTATTTGTTTTCGAGGTGATGGAATGCGTAAAGTCGGTAAGCAAAGTATCGTTTTTGACAATGTTTATCTGAAAAGTTCCTCCGCCGTCGTGGGACCTTTGGAAATGCAAGGGCCCCTCGCCAAATATTTCGATGCCCATTACGACAATTTGTATTGCGAAAAACAAAACTGGGAACAGGCGGAAATGCAGCTTTTCACGGATGCCTTGGATATCGCCTTGGTCAAAGGAAACCTTACCCCTGATGAAATCGATTTGATTTTTGCGGGGGATTTGAACAACCAAATCACCGTGGCCAATTACTCCTTGCGCGATTATTCGATTCCCTATGTCGGAGTCTACGGAGCCTGCTCCACTAGTACTTTAAGTCTGATCAACGGAGCCTGCCTCTTGGACGGAGGTTTTGGCAGGTATATCATGTGTGCCACCAGTTCCCATAATGCTACCAGCGAACGGCAGTTTCGTTACCCAACCGAATACGGAGGGCAAAAACCGGATTCGATAACCTTTACCGTTACTGGAGCGGGAGCGGGCATTTTAACCCGCCAAATTACCGATGTCCGTCTAACGAAAGCAACCGTCGGAATCGTTGTCGATTCGGGTACGACCGATTCCTTGGATATGGGACGGTCCATGGCTCCGGCGGCTCTGCAAACCCTCAAAGCCCATTTGGAAGACTTTCAGGAAGACTTAAACAGCTTCGATTTGATTTTGACGGGGGATTTGTCGACTTACGGCGCCAAAACTTTAAAAGAATTGGCCCGGGAATTTAAAATTGAACTTGGCAACAATTATCATGATTGCGGGATGCTGGTGTACGATTTGGATAATCAGCCGGTGTTTGCGGGAGGAAGCGGCTGTGCCTGTGCGGCGGTAGTCATGTACGGTTATGTGGTTAAGCAAATGCTTGCCGGGCGGCTAAATAAAGTTTTGATTATTGCCACAGGTGCGCTCCTTAATCCGATTATGGTTGCGCAAAAAGAAACAATACCGGGAATTGCCCACGCCGTTGTTTTGGAAAGGGTGAAATAATGAATTGGGTAGACTATTTGATGGCTTTTTTGGTGGGAGGCTTGATTTGCCTGATTGCCCAAATTTTGCTCGACTGTTTTCGCCTTTTGCCGGTCCATTTAGTTGTTTTGTTTGTGATAGTCGGATCTTTTTTGGAAATATTAAAGATTTACGATTGGCTGATTAAAATCGGCCGGGCCGGCGCCTTGGTGCCGATATCGAGTTTCGGGCATTCGCTCACGCATGCGGCGCTTTTGGAAAGCGAAAAAATCGGGTATCTCGGAATTTTGACCGGTGTTTTCGATTTAACCGCCGGAGGAATTGCGAGCGCCATTTTGTTTGCTTTTATCATAGCTTTGGTGTTCAAACCGAAGGGTTGATGGTATGGATGACAACAGGCTTTCTTCAAATCATCAGGATAATGTCAAACGCCTTGGCCAGTCTTTGGGATTTGGCCGGGCTTTTGATATTGACACAAGGGATCTCGTGATTCACGACCGCCGTCTAACCTTTTTTTATGCTGCTTTCCTGATTGATACCAATCAAATCGGTTCGATAATTTCCGGTCTGCTTAATTTTAACGAAGATTCCCTTTTGCCGAATGCCAAGTTTATTCATCAGGTAATCAATAACCTTTCGGCCAACAATGTCACTTTGGAAAAAACATTATCGGGTTGTTCCAAAGCGGTGCTGAACGGCTTTTTGGTCATTTTAGTGGAGGAAAGTCTTGAAGCTTTGGTAATCGATACCCGGAAATATCCCGGTCGCAATATCGGCGAACCCGACAACGAGCGGGTCGTCCGGGGATCCCGCGACGGCATGACCGAAACTTTATCCATCAATTTGGCCTTAATCAGAAGAAGAATCAAAACGGGAGATTTGTGCACCATCCTTTACCGTATCGGCTCCTTAAGCAAGACCGATGTGGTCTTGGTTTATTTAAAAAGCAAGGTCAATCCGAAAGTTTTGGCCACCATTGAAAAACGGTTGGAAGAAGTCGATGTTACGGAACTATCGATGAGCGATAAAGCGTTGGAAGAGTTGATTATCGAACACCCTTTTTCTCCTTTTCCTTTGGTTCGGTATACCGAACGGCCGGATACGGTGGCCGCGCATCTGTATCAGGGGATGTTTGCGCTGCTTGTCGATACGTCTCCAAGTGCCATTTTGGGTCCGGTCAGTGTTTTTGACCATATGACGCATGCGGAAGAGTATCGGCAAAATCCCCTTTCGGGGACGTATTTAAGGCTTTTGCGCTATGTGGGAATTCTTTTGAGCTTTTTATTGATGCCTCTTTGGTTTTCGATAATAGAATACAAAGAATTTTTTCCCGCCTTTTTTCAACCGCTACTCGTTTACGACAGCAGCAGGTTTGTTGTTTTTCTGCAAATCGTGCTGGCAGAAGTCGGAATCGAACTTTTGCGCATGGCTTCGATTCATACTCCCAACTCGCTTTCGACTTCCATGGGCTTAATCGCGGGTATTTTAATCGGGGAAATCGCCATTTCCGTCGGTTTGTTTACCGAAGTAATCGTGCTGCTGGGGGCCATTTCCGCCATCGGTTCCTACATTACCCCGAGTTACGAACTGAGTTTGGCCAATAAAATCGTTAAACTTTTGCTTTTGCTCGTCATTTTCTTTTTTGAACTTCCTGGTTTGTTAATCGGTTTGGGTTTGATTTTCTTGTATCTGGCAAGATTAAAAAGTTTCGGTCAGCCGTATCTCTATCCTTTACTGCCTTTTAAAGGCAAAGAATTGCTCAAATACCTGGTTCGGGTTCCTTATAGACAAAATAAACAATAAATACAGCCTATTGATTGCTAAAACTGAGTTTTTTTGGTATAATCTTTAAAGATAAAAAAGATTAGATAGAAAGGATCTTTATGAGTAATATTAAAATTTCAGCTTTAGGAGGATTAGGCGAGAACGGCAAGAACATGTTCTTGGTCGATGTCGATGATCACCTGTTTATTTTGGACGCCGGATTGAAATATCCCGAAGTCGACCTGTATGGGATAGATGCGGTGATACCGGACATCACCTATTTATTGGAAAACCGGAACCGCATTGAGGGTATCTTTATCACCCACGGACACGAAGACCATATCGGCGCTTTACCTTATATCCTCGAAAATATCAATATCCGGATTTACGGAACCCATTTTACCATTTGTTTGATTGAAAATCTTTTAACCGAACACGGTTTAAATATCGAAAATTATAAATTGTACCGCATCAACGAAAACAAAACGCTCAAATTCGGCGATATTATTGTTTCGTTCTACAACACAACCCACAGTATTCCTGAATCGGTCGGAATCGCCATTACGACGGAAGACGGAACAATTGTTTACAGTCCCGATTTCAGTTATAATACCACGGTCGGAGCCAAATACAAAACATCCTTTGACAAAATCACCGAAATCGGCAAAAAAGGCGTTTTGGCGGTATTGCCCGAAAGCCTCGGGGCAGGCGATCACGACCGGGTTTCGAGTGACCGGGTTTTTGAACATACTTTCAATAATCTGTTGACAAGCGCCAAAGGGCGTATCGTCGTAGCCGCTTTCTCGACCGATCTGAATCGGATTCAGCGAATCATCGACCTGTCAATCGGTTTCGGGAAGAAGATAGCGGTTATCGGCAGAAAAGCCCAACACATCATCGACATTGCCTTCAAAACGGATTATCTGAAAATCCCGCAAAGCCATCTGGTAAATTTAAAATTTATCGAAGAAAAAAACGGCAGCGATGTATACGATGACTTGTCCGAAGATAAGAATTTGGTCGTTATTACCGCGGGTATCCGGCACGAGCCTTATGTTTCGTTGTTGAGAATGCTTAACAAACAGGACCGGCTCGTGCAATTAACCCAAAATGATTCGGTCGTCATGATTTCGAATCCTGTTCCGGGAACAGAAAAATTCGCCATGCAAGTTTTGGATACCTTGTATCGCAACGACATCGATGTCACTTTGTTCGATAAGAAAATACTGCGGAGTTCCCATGCGAATGCGGAAGACTTGAAGCTTTATTATGCGATGACCAAACCGAAATACATTGTCCCGATTATCGGCGAAGCCCGCCATTTATACGAACATGCCAAAATTGCCCAATCCGCCGGATTTGACAAAGACCATATTTTTATCCTCCATAACGGGGAAGTCTTGGAATTCAAAAACGGCGTTGCCAGCAAATCGCCGACCAAAATTCCGGTAGGCGATATTTTGGTGGACGGTTCGTTGACCGGTTTAATCGACGAAACGGTAATTAAGGAACGGGAAAATCTTGCGGAAGAAGGCGCCGTCATCATCACCGCAAACATCAATTCCGAAAAACGGAAAATCATCGGCACGCCGGTGGTCACCTCGAAAGGGTTTGTTTCCAAGCAGCCGATCGAAGAATGGTTGGATTTGGTCCGGGAAATTTTCCAACGCACTTTCCAAAGCCATGCCAATCGTCCGCGTTTTGATTTGGAGACCCTAAAGAAAGCCGTCCAAGAAGATGTTCGCCAACTTGCCTATCGGCAAATGAAGAAAAATCCGATTATCATTGTTTTGTTAATCGAAACCAAAGATAAATAATTGTCGTACTTTTTGTTTTAAAAAAAGGAATTTTAAATAATATTTCCTGTTTTCGCCCCATATATTGTAGGGGGTGAGAACATGGGAAAAGACAAGCTTACATATCATCAATACGATACCATCGAACAACGTTTTTTGCGTGAGGTTATGGATATTATCCAAACCCGGCCGTTTTGGTGGTATCTTTTTATTAACAAAATTTTGGGCTCACCCCTTATAACCTATTTTAAAGATACGACCGTCATTATTTCCTTAAACGATCTGTCTTATCACAACACGGAAATTGTTTTTGAAATTATCCGGAAGCTTCTGAAAGTCCGGGCTGCTACCAAAGTCATCAAAAAGAAAGAGTTTATCATCGTGCACCTGTATTCCCCTGTCATCGTCGATTATTTGAAATCCCGTGACAAATGGAAAATCATTCCGGTTTATTTCTTAATCCGCAATCATTTTCCCGATTTTAGGTGTTATTTCGATGTCCGATTCCAATCCGATTCCGAAGAAGTATTGATCAATCTGCTATTGCTGAGCAATTTGCGGGGAAAAGAAACTTTTTGGATAACCGTCGATAAACCGAGCGAAAAGGCATATCCGCGAGTCCGAAAAATGCAAATAATGCTTGGCGAACATTGTCGGATCAAACCCCAAAAGCACTACGACGTTTTTCAAATATCTTTAGATACGCAGGAAATGACAGAAGTTTTAAATTCTTATTTTCAATCGCTTGCAACAATCGAAAAATTATGCTATAATTAATAGGAATTTTAGGAGGAAATAGTATGCGTATCAATTTATTGCTTAAATGCACGGAATGCGGTGAAGAAAATTACCTCTCGGAAAAAAATAAACGTAATACTCCTGATCGTTTAGAACAAAAAAAGTATTGCCCAAGATGTAAAAAAGCAACACTTCATCGTGAAGAAAAGACGAAAAGATAACCGGGTTTCAACCTGGTTTTTTTCTTTTCCGGCAGTCCAAGTTTCGGCTTTTTTTTTGCAAAAAATAGTGTTTAATTTACACAGGTGAAAGTCATGGGGAAAGAAAAGCATCCAAGCATCGAACAGGAACGCAAAGATTTGACCTTTTACTATGAAATCATCGGTTTGTTTTCGTTGATTATTCCGATTCTTGCCCTGGCGAGACTAGGTGTAGTCGGTTTTTATATCATGCTTACGTTTCGCATTGTTTTTGGGGATTGGTATTTTCTGATTCTGATTGCTTTGATAGCGTTTGGCATTCGCAGTTTATTGGTTCACAAACCTTTGAACTGGAAAAACGTCCGTACCATCGGAATTCTGATGATTTTAATCGGTATAATGATTTTATCGCATTTTACGATGCATAATTTCATCCAAAATTACGGTACCGATTATTTGTCGATGACGATGAGCCTGTACCTTGATTATTTCAAAAACTACCAGGAAGGCATGAAAGTCGGCGGAGGTATCATCGGCGCTTTGTTTTTTTATTTGTTTTACACCATGTTTTCGTCGGTCGGAACCGTGATTATTGTTTTTGTTATTCTGTTTGTCGGTTTGGCCTTTACTTTGCATAAAACCGTCTGGGAATTTTCCCGGGATATTGCGGGGGGAGTTACGGGTCTTTTTAAACGCACCAAAAAAATGGTTCGTACGATTAAGTACGATATCAGTATGGACAAACCCAAAAAGGCGAAAAAGCACCGGCGTAAAATTTCGGTCAATAATCTTGCTTCATACCCTTCTGCCCCTTTTTCCGCGGTGGAAGAAAGGTTTGCGGAGGGGACCAAAAGAACAATTGCCAATGTTTTAAACAATATGAATGTTTTTTATAACGACATCACTTATCACATCGGTTATCACAGTACGAGCTTTTTGATCAACAATTTTGCCAATGTCAGCGTCGATGCTTTTCACATGAAACTTAGGAAAGTTTTAGCCAATGATTTTTTAATCAAACATAAAAAAAGCGTCAATGCCTTGCAGGTGGAAGTCAATAATATTCATCCCCAGCCTGTCGATTTGAAGGAACAACTGCTGAATTATAAAAAACTCCCCCAAGATACTTTCATTTGGGGGATTGCCGGAAAAAACGTGCCGGTTTATTGCCAGTTTCCCGACCAAAGCAAAATCTTTTTGCTTGGCCGCGAAGGAGCCTTCAATTTCCTTCATGCCTTTTTGGTGCAGCTTTTTTTGGATCAAACTGCCGATAAAAACATAACCATAATCGATTTGGGAGCCTGCTTAAAAGAATGGGAAAATCTGGAATCTTACCGGGAGGATGATAGTATCCTGGAAGAGATGCAAAAAGATACCGATGAGCGTATGAAATTGATGCATCAAAGTAGCGTTAACCATTTCGAAGAATACCGGAAACTTCCGAGCGCGGAGGCTATGACTAGAGAAGTCGTAGTCATAACGGGCCTTGAAAAGATTATCATCGACCAAATAAAAATGCCAACCTTAAGTTATTTACTCCAGGTTGGCAAACAGTGCGGATATGTAATATTGGCTTTATACGACAGTACCGAAGAAGTACCGAATCATCTTTTATCGCTTTTTGAAGATAAACTGATTTTTCATACCGAAAACCCTCTGGCCAACAAGTTATTGGGCTTTCAGGGTGCCAAACAGCTTGATGCTGCGGGGGAGGTATTTCACCTTCGCTTGGATGAAGTGCAGCGTTTCAGTTTTTTACAGACCCCGTTAAGCAATATCGAGTTGATATGCAAATAAAATTACTTGTCGTTATTTTTTTTGTTTATCGGCCTTGGCTTTCCAGGCTTCGATTTGCTCGTAGCGTTCTTTCAAACTTTGTTCGAATTTGGAACTGTCTTTCGGATGGTAGTATTTGCTGCCGACTAAAGCATCGGGCAAGTATTGTTGATTGACCCAGGCATTCGGATAATCGTGCGGATATAAATAAGGGGTTTGGCGAGGATCAAACGAATATTGGTTTTTCAAGTGAAGGGGGAGTGTTCCTCCTTTTCCTTTTTCGATATCCGCCAAAGCGGCATCCACCGCAAGCATTGCCGAATTGGACTTTGGCGACAAAGCCATTTCGATGACGATAACCGATAGAGGAAGTCTTGCTTCCGGGTTTCCCAGTTCCCTCGCCGCATCCACCGCGGCTTTGACGCGCGGTCCAATTCCGGGGTTGGCCAATCCGATATCTTCATAGGCAATCGCCAAAAGGCGCCGGGATAAACTTTGCAAATCGTCAGCCACAATCAGTTTCGCCAAATAGTGGAGGCTTGCATCCACGTCGCTGCCGCGAATCGATTTTTGGAGTCCGCTTAAAGTATCGAAATAGTTATCGTCGCTCGCATCGATGTTGATTACTGGTTTAAGCAAAACACTTTGAGCTTTTTCGAGGTCGATATCTTCGTCCTGGCAGACGGTAAGCAGTGCTTCGAAATTGTTAATCAGGGTGCGGATTTCCCCTCCCGATAATTGAATCAGATAATTAATGACATCATCCGGGATTTTGCCCTTAAATTCGAGCTGTTTGGTGGCGCGACGGATGATTTCCGCCAAATCGTCGTTCGTCAAATCATGGAGTTTATAGATATGAACCCGCGAACGAATCGCCGGATTTACCGCATGATACGGATTCACCGTAGTCAAACCGATCATAATCAAAGTGCCGTCTTCGACATAAGGAAGCAAGAAGTCCTGAATGTCTTTTTTCATGCGATGTATTTCATCGACGATAATCAAAGTCGCTTCGTTGAACCTAGCTTCGTTCACGATTTGTTTGAGTTTATCTTTGGTATCGGTGGAAGCGTTGAAACGGTACCACGGATAACCAGCCATTTTGCATGTCGCTTCCGCAATCGTCGTCTTTCCGCAACCCGGCGAACCGTAAAGAATGAAAGAGAACAGGTGCTTTTTTTCCAGCATTCTGCGTAAAACCCCGTTTTCGCCGACCAGATGGGTTTGTCCGACAATGTCATCATAATGCGAAGGCCGCATAACATAAGCTAAAGGTTTCATGGCCTACCTCCTGTAAGGTAAAATAAGTATAGCACAAATGGAGCAAAAAAACAAAAAAAGTTAGCAATAACCTTGCTAACCGGAATTTTTTATTATGGTGCTCCCACCAAGAATCGAACTTGGATTTTAGCATTACCATTGCTACGTTCTGCCACTGAACTATGAGAGCAACTCGTTTGCTGTAATATTATAGCAAATTACTGCAAAATATTCCAGCAAAATGTTAAAAAAAGATTTGGTAATTAAAGGGCTTCCTAATATAGATAAGCCAAATTTTCCGCCGCGGCTCGGTTTTCGAAGGCTTTTTTGACCGTTTTTAAACCGATCGGTACAAAGATAAGGAGGGCGAAAAATTCGGAAATCGGATAACATATCCAAATGCTCGAAAGATTCGGGAAAATGAGACTTAGTACGTAAGCAAATGGAACAATGATTACCAACTGCCGAAGCAAAGACATCATCATCGATTTAAAGCCCTGGCCGATGGCCTGGAACATGACGGAAACCGTGATGTTGAGGGCGGCCGGTAGGAAACTGATGCTGATGATTCTTAAGGCAATTTTTGCCAAGTCGTTATAAGGGCCGGCCAATGGAATGATTATTAAGAGAATATGCGGCAAAAATTGAAAAATCAGAAAACCGACCGTGATAATCGACAAAGAAGAAATGGCAGTGAGTTTTAAGGCGCGTTGGAACCTTTCTTTGTTGTTGGCGCCGTAATTGTAGCCCATAATCGGCATGGCTCCCTGCGATAAACCGAAGACAGGCATAAAGACAAACGATTGGAGTTTGATGTAAACGCCCAAAATTCCTTCTCCGCCGTCATCAATCCGATTGATGAAAGTATTCAAAAGGAAAATCGTCAACGAACCAATAGAGTTCATAACCATGACAGGAAACCCGACTTTGAGAATTTCTTTGATATCTTGTTTTTTGACGGCGTGTTTTTTAAACGAAAAATCGATTTCATGTTCGTTTAAAAAGAGAATTAACAAAACGAATACCATGGCGACGCCTTGCGCAATGACGGTGGCAATTGCTGCGCCCCTTACGCCCATGCCGAGTCCCCAAGAAAAACTGAAGAAGTTTTGGGGATTTCCTAAGCTGGTGCCTTTTCCGAAAATGAAAATCGGGTCCAGGATAATGTTGGTGATGGCACCGATGAGTTGCGCAATCATCGGAACAATCATATTACCGGTAGCCTGCAGGATTTTGGTCGCACACATTTCAACGAATATAAAACCGCTAAAAATCATGGCCACGGACAAATAATCGACAATCATTTGTTCTACGATTGGGTCTTTTTCGAGAAAATGAGCCATTGCTTGAGGAACAATCCAGCCAAGAGCAAAAACCACCAAATAGGCACCCAAAGCCAAAATCAAACCGGTTTTGGCGATATTGGATGCTTCCTGACGCTTTTTGGCTCCCAAACGGCGAGCAACGGCGGAATTGGTTCCGACACCGATGCCTAAGGCGATGGCCATCATCAGCATTTGAATCGGGAAAGCAAGCGACAAAGCATTGATGGCATTGTTGTCTTCCAGGTTGATCCGAGCCACGTACATCGAGTCGACAACATTGTAAATGCTTTGAATCAACATCGAAAAGATGGCGGGAATCGACATGAAAAACAGGAGTTTTCCGATTGGTTTTGTTCCCATTTTGTTTTCCGGTCTATCTGCCATATTTACTTCATTATTCAAGCGTATCACTCCAAACTATGTTTTTTCCGGATCCGTTTTTTGTCCGACAGTTATATATTATACCAAAAATCACATCTAAAGGCAAAAGAAATACATAGGAAAAACGTGCTTCGCATTTTAGGAAAGCAAAGCTAAAAAACTAATTTGACAAAATAAAACTTTTTTTGCACAATTGACATTTTTTTGTGGTATAATATTTTAAAATCAGAAACAAGGAAAGGAGTCGAAATTATCGAATTAATCATTTGATTAATTCTTTAATCGGAATTATATGAAAAAACGTTGGCAAATTTTATTATTGATCATCTGTTCCCTTTTCATGCTTTCAAGTTGCGAAATTCTCAGAGAACGGCAAATCAAAAACAATATCATCAATACAGTTGTCGATTATCAGACAATGTCCATCGAAGATTTTCAGAATGCGGTGGAAGTGGCGGTCGATCGCGTCAAGGATGCGGTTATCGGTGTTACCCTTAAGAAAGGTACCGACCGCGTATCGATTGGCAGCGGCGTTATTTATAAACGGGAAGAAATCAAAATTCTAGATGAAGTGGTAAATTATAAATATTATGTCATCACCAACCGCCATGTGGTAAAAGGCGATAACTCGAATGATAATTATAATGTTTCAGTTTATTTGGGCGATGAAGACAAAGAACTCCCGGCCACCGTGGTAGGCATGGATAACAAAGTCGATATCGCTTTGATTACTTTTGTCCATTCCCGTCTCATCAATCCGGTCGAATTTGCCGGTGATGAAGAAATCAAGAAAGGCAGTTTTGCGATTGCCATCGGTAATCCGGACGGTTACGACTATTACGGTTCGGTAACCTTCGGTGTAGTCAGCAGTCCGCTCCGTTACATTAACGATGATACGGATGGCGACGGTGTCAACGATTATTCGGCCGAATATCTCCAACATGACGTTGCGATTAACCCCGGCAACAGCGGCGGCGGCTTATTCAACATTTACGGTCAGTTAATCGGTATCAATACCTTGAAATTGGTTAATACCGATATCGATAATATGGGCTTTGCCATTCCGCACCGGGTCGTAAAAATAATCATGACCGAATACTTGGAAAAAGGCAAACCGATTATTCGTCCGCGTTTAGGTGTTTTGGGTATCGAGGTACGTTCCATAACCGAATCGGTTATCCAACGGGATAATCTCAAAGAAATTCCTGACATTTACGGGGACGAACAGCAATACGGAATTTATGTTTCTGGCATTACCGAAAACGGTTCAATTGAAGGCAGCGGAATCGAAGTCGACGATATCATCCTTGAAGTCGATAACATCAAAATCACCCGAACCAACATCATCACCGCAAAACTCAATTCCCTAGTCGACTACAAAGTAGGCGATGTTGTAACGATTAAATATTACGACCGCTCCAGCAATTCCATCAAAACGACCAATGTTACGCTAAAATCAGGTGACTAAAATACAAACGGAATGTCCCTTTTTCCGGGATTTTCCGTTTTTTTATTTGTCAAAAATTGCCAACCATGATACAATTAATAAGGTATTATTCACTTATTTATTGGAGAAAGAATTATGTTATTAACGGTCGAACATTTACAGCTAACATTTGACAGAAAACCATTGTATGTCGATGCTTCCTTTCGGATTTTGCCGAAAGAAAAAATTGGGCTGATTGGCGCTAACGGCGTCGGAAAAACGACTTTGATCGAAATCTTAAGCGGTAAAATCATTCCGGACGGGGGGAGAATCGAATTTGCCCCTCAAATCAAAGTCGGGTATTTGGATCAGCAAGCCAAAGTCGACAAATCATTGACAATTCAGAAATATTTGGAAAGTGCCTTTAAACCGCTTTGGGAAATTTATGACCAGTTAAACGCTGCATTGGCGCGGATTAATCAAACCAAAGACAAGCAAGAACAAATGCGTTTGGCCAAAACGTCGGCCAATCTCCGGGACGAATTGGAAGTCAAAGGCTTTTATACGATTGCCTCGGACATCGCCAAAGTGGCAAGCGGTTTGGGAATAACCAATTACGGGATGAATACTCCGCTCGGGAAACTATCCGGCGGCCAAAAAGTCAAAGTGATCTTGGCCAAACTTCTTTTGGAGCAGCCGGATTTAATCATCCTCGATGAACCGACCAATTTTTTGGATACGGTTCATGTGGATTGGTTGGTCAAATATCTGAAAGAGTACAAAGGAGCGTTTTTGATTGTATCGCACCATCAGGGCTTTTTGAACGAAGTGGTCAACGTCATCATGGAAATCGAAAACGGTCAAATTATCCGTTATCGGGGCAATTACCAATCCTACCTTCGCCAAAAGGCCTTACGCGTCGACGAATATGCCCAAAAATACGAAGCGCAACAAAAAGAAATCAAAAAATTGGAAGATTATATCGGCAAAAACAAAGTTCGGGCTTCCACCGCAAGCCTAGCCAAAAGCCGCCAGAAGAAGCTGGATAAAATCGAGCGGTTGGCACCTCCGAGTTCAAAACCGACTCCGCTCCATTTGGATTTCCGCTATAAACCGATTTCGTCCCATCAGTTGTTGGTGGTCGACAATTTGGAAATCGGCTATTATTATTCGCTCCTGCCGCCGATGTCTTTTATGCTCAAAAGCGGAGAGAAACTTGCGGTTACGGGATTTAACGGAATCGGCAAGACAACCCTGTTGAAAACCTTGATTGAGGAAATTCCTTCAATCAAGGGTCGCTTTAAATTTGTCGACGATGTCAAAATCGCATATTTTGCCCAGGAACATACCTGGGACAATCCGAAATTGTCTCCGATGGAAATTATCTCCGAAAGGTGGCCGCTCATGGATCACAAAACGATTCGTTCCAATTTGGCGCGTTGCGGCATCACGGGCGGTTTGGCTTTGCAGCCCATTTCCACTTTAAGCGGAGGGGAACAGGCCAAAGTAAAACTTTGTATTATGATGTTGACGGAAGCGAATGTTTTGATTTTGGACGAACCGACCAATCATTTGGATGCGGTGAGCAAAGAAAGTTTGAAACAGGCTTTAAAGAAATATCCGGGAACCGTTATTGTGGTATCCCACGAACGGGAATTTATCACTGATGTTGCTACCCGTATTTTCAATATCGAAGATCTTTTGTCATCGTAGTTTTCAAAGGAGTGTTTTAATGAACGAAATCAACCTACCATACCTCGGACCCAAGTTGACGGATGCCGTTAAGCGGCGTCCTTTTTGGACCAAAAACAAACAACTCCCTTTAGGGGGCTGTCTCAAAGTAACCTTCGATCATGAAATCGACGGCGATACCGCGGGTTTCTGGGTCGACGGCGAGATTAAAACGGTGCGTTTCTTCGTCATCGATACGCCCGAAGTTAGCCCCAAACCGGATCCGTACGGTTTGACCGCCAAACAATACACAAGCGAGAAGTTAAAGAATGCATCGGAAATTTATCTTCAAAGCGATAAATTGGATTCGCTGTTTGACAATACCGAACGAAAAAGATTGCTGGCTTGGATTTGGGTCGACGGAGAACTGTTGAATTACCAATTGGTACGCTTGGGGCTTGCCACGGTGAAATATGTCAATAACGAAAAAATGGNNCTATGTCAAAGTGCTGCGGGAAGCCGAAAAACAAGCCAAAAAAGAATGCTTGGGCCTTCATTCCAAGCATGTAGCTGCATAATTTTTCCGAAAAAGAAAAAGACTATAAAGACACTTATTGTCTTTATAGTCGTTCGTTTTCAAGATGGCTTTGATTACCTATTTTAAT